>WFQD01000090.1 GCA_015487265.1 Sulfurimonas sp.
GAGAAAAAGCTGAAAAAGTTTTAAAACTTTTGATAGCAAAAAAGCGTATATCCCTTATCGAAATGATTGAAAAAATGACGAATGATAAAAATAAACAACCTACAAAAAATAGTGTTGATGAATATAAACAAGAGATATGGAAAACCTTGAAAGAAGAAAAGAAAAATATACACACTGACAATAAAGTAAAAATACAAAAAATAAGCCCTTCCTCCAATACCAAAACAACTCAATGCGATCAATTGGCTGGTTCACCGATGGATCTGCATTTAAAAGGTGTTGAATATAATAATATCAAAGTTTTTAAAGCCCTTGATGTTTGTAAAAAAGAACTTGCCAAAAATCCGAAGAATGCTCGAACACTATTTGAACTGGGTAGGATTTATGACCGTGCAGGTGAATATGAAAAAGCCAACACATACTTTAAAAAGGCATGTGCATTAGGATATGTACTAGGGTGTTATAGCATAGGTATTAACTATCGTCAAGGTGATGGTGTGCCAAAAGATATTGAAAAAACATTGACGTATTTCACAACAGCATGTGATGGAGGTATCGCCCCCGCTTGTAACAGTATAGGTTTTATATTGGAAAAAAGAAAAGAATATGAAAATGCTGCAAAGTATTACACGAAAGCATGTGATTTGAAAAACTCCATGGGATGTGCAAATCTTGGAGGGCTACATCTTAGAAGGCTTATTAAAAATGCTAATGATATTGAAGCACGAAAGTTATTTAAAAAGGGATGTTCTCTTGGCAATAAAAAAGCATGCGATTCTATAAAGCTGGTAGCTGTAAGCAAAGTTATTTCCGATTTAAAACATATATCAAAGGATATAGATAAACATTTAAATCCGGTACTGTTCCAAAATAAGGAAATTGCTACAGTGGTAGGATTAGATCCCAGTGGGGATAATTTTTTAGCAGTGCGTGATAAGCCGCGCGGTAGACAGATTGGTAAGCTATATAGCCATGAAAAAGTTGAGGTTTTAGAGAAAAGAGGGAAATGGTATAAAATAAAAAGAGTAGATGGAAGGTTGAGCGGATGGTCATTTAGTGCGTATTTATCTATTAAAAATCCTAATGGAAATGACCAGATTCACGTTCTACACAAAATAGATGTATCACAAGATAAAAAAGATCTAATTGATAGAAAATGTATAATCCCACGGGGAACCTACATCAGAAGAAAGAAAGATGCAATGGTGGTGGCTCTCATGGCAACAGAGATGAATGGTGGTGACGAAAAAACCTGGAAAGGAGTTAATCTTATAGGTGGTCTTAAACTTAATCAAGATTATATTGGGGTCATTAAAAAATGTTTTAGTGCTGGTGGTACATTGTTTTGTCAAATTAGCATAGGACCGAAGCAAAGTATATTCGCAAGAAAAAAAGATTTAGATATTGGTGCAAAACTATATTAATTAATGAGATGAAATTTGACTTCATGTGAAAGGATGGAACTGATGAAAAAATTTGTGGTTTATATTTTTGTGATGATGGGTTTACTATATCTACCCGGATGTAGTATTAAATATGATGAAGTAGCCAATACATCTGTTCAATCAGACTTTGCAACATTTCATAAAGAGGTTACGATTAATTCCGGAAACCTTTCTTACAAAGAATTGGAGTTGATGTATTCAAGAGAAAATCCCGGGACTTTGTTTATCTCTTTATACAAAGACACAATTGGAAACAACATGGGATTTACATTACATGAGAAAGCTGGAAAATATCATTTGATTTTTGGCATACAACCGGTTGCAGGAGATGCAGGAGAACATGCCATTTTAGAGCGTGGATATTTTGGTATGAAAAGTCAAAATGATGTCATAATGGCTTCGGTAGACCGACTGCCGTTATTCTTTTTTGTATGGAAACCTACTGTGATATCAGGACATGAAATAGAAAAAGGAGAAGTAGAATTTGCCATACTAAAAACCGTTAACGACAAACAGAAAGTGGATCGTTTTTTACATTTGGCACGACAATATTTTAATTTGCAAAATATGAAAATTTTGATTCATGAAATTAACAGAAGATACGACATGCATTATAATTTAAATAACTATTTGAACCGTAATGAGAAAGAACAATTAAAGCAAGAAAAACTGAAGAAAAAATTACAGAAACGAATGGAAAAATATAGTACGTTAATAGGGATGCCATGTAACAGCTGGGACGGTAATATTGATGAAAACGGATATCCTGATGGAGATGGTACCTTGTCTTGTTTTGAAACAGTAGGAAGTACTTTTTTAATGGCAGACAAAATGTATGTTAAGATAGGCACAACCATGCATCATGGTAATTTTAATAGTGGTAATGTAACAATTTTTGAAGGCTTGACGCACTATTTTACAAATACACAGTTTAACAGCATAAAACAATTAAAAAATTTTATTAGTACAGCAGAAAATCAATATTATGCAAAGAAAAATCCGACGGGTTCACAAGGAACAGCACTTGATTGTAACCGGATGAATCGTATATGTACACGGCACTGCGAAGGTAAAAGCGATGCAAGCGGATTTTTTAGCAATTCGGCAAAACAAAGCTGCCGAATGGGATGTCAGTATGCGTATGACAGTTGCGGTCATGTCAAAAAATCGACGGCATTGTCAAGATTTTGCAGTGCCATGTGCGAAGGGTTAAACAAAACAAACGGTGCCACGATATTCGGTACGAGTGATTTTAATACCTGTACGGACAACTGTTATTTTAAGTATCGTGATTAATGCAAAGGAGAAGAGAATGCTTTTAATTCAAACAAGGACTTTACCGGTATTAATACTGTTTGTATTTATATTTTCCGGTTGTATTAGGGTGAATGTCAAAAATATTAATGAACAAGGGCATGTTACAAGTGATATGAATTATTATCCCGTAAGTAACGAGAAAGACTTTAGAAGATGGAAAGGTATTACGCCGTTACATATTGCTGCTGCTTATGGTGAACATAGTAAAATCTCAAAATTGCTTCAACATGGTGCAAACCCATTTGCTGTTGCAATTAATCCATCAAATAATGCTAAAATAACTCCTTTACGAATTGCATATGCTGTTAAAGATGGTGAAAGTGTATATCTTCTTGCCAGATATATGTTAAAAAACTACAAATCTTATTATAAAAAACATCCAAAAGAGTTGGAGGATGTAGCTGCGTCACTTTGGAGATTTAGACCGTTGGCTACTTTGGATTTGCTGACAAAATATAACTATTCAAGATTATCAGATCTTGCACTTCAACTTTTAAACAAAAAGACAAAAAATCCTATTGACACAGTAAGAAAAATGGCTCTTAAAGGATATCCATATGCATTGAGGAAATATTGGAGTTCATGTCCAAAATGCGTATCAGAAGCATTTGCCACAGAACTATACGATATTGAGCATAACTGGAGTCTGTCTAATGATGTTGCAAAACATATCGATGCACTAAAATATTATAAACCATATGTTTCTGCCAGCAAATACAAAAAAGCATTACAGCTACAAGAAAGATATAAGAATGATATGGCAAAAGCATCGCAAAAATTTCGACATATGCTTGCAGATGCATTTGGATCAAATGCAAATAGTGACGAAGGCATCCAAATCAAATACCAAGGTTACAACAAAAGTAACGGTAATTATGTTTACAATCTAAAATACAACGGCAGTTATGACGGTCAGATATTTTATTATCCGAACAGTGGCGGATATACGATAATGACAGTCGGGGTTAAACACGGACAGTCGGTTAACGGTGATTTTTCCGACGGTAGACTTTATACACCGCAGTGCGGGCATACAACTGCCGACAATATAGACAATGCAATCAAAAAAGCTGTCAATTGTATTTATAAGCGGAGCTATTGAAACAATAAGCGTATTATATGAACAATAGAGGTGATACCTGTGATCGTACATAAGAAGCACACCAAAAAGATCCTATACAAAATCATCCTCTATAGTGCCGCTATTGCACTCCTTTATGCCCTCTACGGTCTCAATTTGATCACCGTTGCTGTTATTGGGTTCTTGACGGTTCGCATTTTGTTTTTAGCTTTGGATGTCAAAAGTTGCAAACAAGAGACAGTGCATGAAATAAACATAAAAAACGACAACTTCCATATCGACGACAAAACCTTTCCTTTGCAAGATGCCTATCTTTTTTTCAGATTGCGAGAATGTGGAGAAAATAGCGCCGTTTCGCTCTATCTGGAAGAGGGTCGAAACGTAGAGAC
>WFQD01000091.1 GCA_015487265.1 Sulfurimonas sp.
ATCTGCAACAAGAGAAAAAAAGGTATCATAAATATATAAAGATTAATATTACTACATTACATCTTTACAGCTTCCACTATTACAAGCTTTTTCACAAAGAATCTGATATTGCCCATCTTTTTTTGAAAAGAAAAACATCAAATATTCATACAAAGCTCACATATGTGGCTTTACCGACGAAGATTTTCAATATGACGATATGGCTTGAAGAGCTGGCTCAAGTTCTCAATATAGACTCAAATTCCACGAGTACTTATATTGCAGACACACAATATAGCGGAACAAACAAATTGGTCCTGCCACAGGAGTATAAAAATTTTTTGACGATTTTGAGTAAAATAGAATTTGAGAATGAATATGCGAACCTAACATTGAAAATGATATATATGAGATATGTGCTTTGTGTACTGCTAGCTACACGAAGGTACCATCTTTCTTGTGATTTGCAGCAATTCTCAAAAAGAAAAAAACTGCTGTTTATTCATGAAAAAGCGAAAAATAACTACTCCTCAAAACGGATTATACCGGTAACTGAGCAGGGGTTTTTATACATTGAAAAGTTTTATCGGCTCAAAGAGGAGTATAATCTTTATGCTTTTTCACCAGTTATCGTAGATGACGACGGCAACGAAAAGCCAATGAATCAAGAAAATCTGATGGAGTGGTTGCCTGAACATAAAAACGAGATTGTGGATCAGTTGTCGATGCAGAAGTATGAGATAATAGAAAATTTTATAAGTAGAGTCGTGCGAGATTTTGGAAGATATGTTTTTGCCAGTGAAGCACATAATTCAAGATCGATTGACCAAGATTACGTCGATGCGTTCTTAAACCATTTTTACAGGGGAACACAGGATCAGGGGATGTACAGTTCGTTCGACAATCAGAAATATTTTAAACAAGTCAGAGAACTGATGCAAGGTATAGAGAAAAAATATATACCATATTGGAAAGAGGTTGGCGCGTGATATATTCAGAGTATGGAAATAAAACCGAATATAAAATTGTTGTTGCCAAAAAAAAATATTTTTTTCGGGACGCATTAAAACTCTATTTGCACAAATATGAGGATAAAGAGAGTATAAGTTATAAAAAGTCATTAACAATTATTGAAACAATATTATTGGTTTTAAAGGATATGGATTTTGAAATCGATAGCCAAAAGAAGATAATTTTTAAAATGCCGATTATTATGGCATTTGCAGAAAAAGATTTTTTGGCTAAAAACTCAAAACTTACCGCAAGTATAATTGAATTTTGCAGAAAAAAAAGAATTATTTCAAGGTATTCCAAACTTTTTGTGTCTGTTCACAAGGATTATGACAGTAACAGATTGACGGATTGTTTCAGTGCATCAAACTTTAATAAAATCGATATAATCTTAGATATTAGAGATGAACTTCTATCTGCGATTCAAGATCCAGACAATGAAAATCACGAGCGCTATCTCTATTTTTACATGAAACTTTTTTCGATAAAAAAATATCCACAAGAGGTGTTTGAAAATTTCAGTAGGAACAATATTTTCGATCTCAATGGAACAATTGTATTGATTTATCGTAAAGTTTATTCGTCGGAATATACATCGGTGAAGGTGATTTATTTTGATGAGGAGTTGAATCATGCATTGAAAAAAGCTTTTTTCAACCAATCCGACAATTTGCTAAATCAAATAGACCATTATTTCGAAAAACCGTTTTCCTATTATGAAAAAGATATGCAGAACTTTTTAAAGCATAAATATCAAATAATTACGGCAAATGATCTCAATGAGTTCAGAAAAAGAAGTTTTAAAAATATGGTTACACGAGAAATAGGGTTAGATTATCAGTTGGAATCGACACCATTGCATTATACCCTCCAAAAAGAGACACTCTATCCACATACAAATTATTTGGAATTAGTCGCGCTTTTTCCAGATATTCTCAAAAATCAAGAGTATATAGCTATTGAATTGGATAATATAAAAAAACAGCGTCAACATACAATCGTAAAAGAGGAAGATATTGAAGAGTTGACTATAAAAGAGTATCTGAATTTGGAACTTAATGCATATGAAAAATTTCGAGTGTTCAAACAATATTCAAAAGTACATAGTAAAAAAGATCATCAGGCTTATGTCGCAAAACTAGACAAATTTATTTTGCAAAACGCAGACTCTTTTAAATTTCCACAGATGTTTTACTACGTCAAATATCTTGTAAGCCAATCTAAGTTTGATGAAAATTCTCAAGAGAAATTTGCAGTAAGGACTATTTATGTCAAATTGTGTACTCTCTATGCACATTGTTTCAGTATTATTGTACAAGAGGGTCGAATCGATCTCGATGTTCAAGAAAGCATAAAAAATAGAATAGAAAATTTTATTGAACAGGATACGAAATCCAAATATTATGCTGCTGTTAACCCTTTTTTGGATTTATTTGAACTTGCGATTGACTATAATAATAAAAAATCGATACGGTATGCAAGAAGATCATTGATTTTTAAAAAAGAGCTTGATAGGCTTTTTGAAATTTTAACACAACAAGATAGCAAACAGTACTCTTTAAATACTTTGATAGCATCGAGCAGAGTTATAGTATATCAGCGGTTTATATTTTGTATGTTGTTGTACTATACCGGTCTTCGTGAAAGTGAACTTTTGAGTAGAACCATCAAAGATCTCTTTATTAAAGAGAATGGGGATATAATCATAGATGTAAATAGGAATGAAATAGTAAAAAGTTTTAAAACATACTCTGCACGAAGAAGGGTCGAGTTCACGATTGATGATCAGAAATATTTTGAGATTTTTCGGGAATACTTGTACTATTTGGAAGAAAATAGAGTTAAATATCTTTTCCCGAAAATATCAGATACTAAAAAGCTTCTAAAAAAAAAGATTCAAAATATTGCTTATTTTCTAAAATGTACAGATATACTCAAACAGATTACATACAGATATGTGAGTCTTCATTCTTTTCGTCATACATTCGTGACAAAAAGTATTAGATTGTTACTGTTAAAAGAGAAAAAAGAGAAAAATGATTTCTATAATGAGGTTAATAAGACCGGTCACCTTGGACCGGAGGTTACACTCAGATACTATGCTCATATCGATTATATTCTGCATTTCCAGAATATTGAAAATATATTCTAAACAAATTAATCAATAAAAAGTATTGACAATATAGTCAATATAATATATAATCAATAAAAAGTATTGATAATAATATCAACTTTAATGATTCAAGGAGAATAGATGCTCTTCCCATACGGTAAAGTGGTTACGAACGAATTTTTTTATGACAGACACGAGATAAGAAATACAATCCGTCATCTTTTAAAAGGTGCACAATCATTTATGCTCAAAGCACCCAGGAGATACGGAAAAACTTCCCTTATCAAGCAGACCCTACTTGATATTGATCAAGAGCATTTCTATATCGATTTTAGAAAAATACCGAGACTCGAAGTGTTCAACGACAAGCTGTTGGAATATATCTATGCTCAAATGGGGATAAAGGGTGCTATCAAACAGCTTCAGGAGAATATCGTAACATTCTTGAAGACTCACAGGGCTTCTATAAAGGTAGATGTATCACTGTTTGAAGCCTCAGTGGAACTTTTCGCCTCTCAAAAAGAGGAGGATGAACGGCTACTAATAACACTCGAGCTTCTTGGCAAACTAGCCAAAGAGCTTCTAAGTCCACTCTATATAGTCTTTGACGAGTTTCAAGATGCAGATGGGATGAGTGGCGAGATAGATATCTACGAACTGTTGCGCGCGGAGATACAGCACCATGAAAATATCTGCTACATATTCGCCGGATCGAATATGACGATGATGACAAAGATATTTGAGACCAAAAGTGCACCCTTTTACAACTTCTCAAGAAAACTTACTCTAGAGCCTTTTGATAAAAATGAGCTAAGCGGTGAGGTTATAAAAGCGTTTCGAAGCAGGGGGGTGGTATTCAAAGAGGATAATCTACTTGAGAATCTCATAGAGAGATGTGGCGGGCATCCTGCAAACACGATGTTGGTCCTGCAAATGATAGAATTTACGATGGATGAAGAAGATATAAAAACGGTTACACAAGATATTATCGATCGATGCTACAAGATGGCTCAGGCCGAGATGCGTGATCTAGTGATGGAGTATCTCAAGGAGATACGCACAAAAGAGCACCTTCACGATGTTATCTACCGTATGGCGAACAATCAGGAGCAGATACTCGATTCAAGCTCGCTCCAGCAAAAGAGGAAATATCTGGTGGATATGGGTCACCTGCGACACATCAGCAGAGGTGAGTATGAGATAATAGATAACTATTTAAGGGATGAACTAGCATCTGAATCGGCAATAATAAATTAAGTTTCAATAATCAATAGATATATTATAAGATAAAATAATAGTTAAATTTATATGAGATTTCTGCTCATTATATAGAGTAAATATAGTTTTTAGGACGTAATTATGTATTTATAGTAGTTTTGAAAATATTTAGTTTGTAATTCACGCGAATTTACAATATATATACACATTAAAATAACCTTAATATTGTTATATATCAAAAAATAAAACAAATATATATCTGTC
>WFQD01000092.1 GCA_015487265.1 Sulfurimonas sp.
ATTTAAATCTTTGCATTGATTGTAACGAAAGGTTAGAGGTTTTAAAATCCTCTGGATTTTTTGAAGAAAAAGATTTAGAGGTTTTACGCCAACCACAATATGCCCATAGCTTTACAATTCCACTTCATAAAGATGATGGGAGTGTTGAGATACTCAATGCTTTCAGGGTTCAGTATAATAACGCTCTTGGACCTACAAAAGGTGGTATTCGCTATCATGAAGGTGTGGATTTAGAAGAGGTAAAAACTCTTGCGTTTTTAATGAGTCTTAAAACGGCGCTTTTAAATTTGCCTTTTGGAGGTGCAAAAGGTGGAGTGGCAGTTGATGTAAAAAAACTTTCTAAATCAGAAAAAGAGCGTCTTACTCGCGCCTATGTTCGTGCGCTTTATAAGCTAATTGGTCCAAGAACAGATATACCCGCACCTGATATGAATACAGATGCTGAAACCATGGCTTGGTTTGTAGATGAGTATGCGCGCCTTACAGGTGAGTATCAACCAGCAGTTGTAACTGGTAAGCCAATAGAGCTTGGTGGCTCAAAGGGAAGAGAAGAGGCAACAGCTCTTGGCGGAGCATATGTTTTGCGAGAGTTTGTAAAAGACTTTTTGAATAAAGATGTTTCACAAATTCGTGTTGTAGTGCAAGGCTTTGGGAATGTTGGAAGTCATATTGCAAAAATCCTTCATAATTGGGGTGCAAAGATTGTTGCAGTCTCTGATATATCTTGGGCTTACAGAGAGGAAAATGGGCTTGATATAGATGCTTTGTTTACTCTTAAAAAAGAAGGTAAGCTAGAAACTTTTAAAGCAGAAAAGTTAAACCCACAAGATATTTTGTTTGAAGATTCAGATGTCTTGATACCTGCTGCGATAGGAGGTGTTATCACAGCACAAAATGCTGATAAAATAAAAGCACGCGCAATACTTGAGATGGCAAATGCTCCTGTTAGACCAGAAGCAGAAAATATTCTTAAAGAAAAAGATGTAGTGGTTATTCCTGATATTTTAGCAAATGCAGGTGGTGTGGTGGTTTCTTATTTTGAATGGGTGCAAAACTTTAGTAATAATTACTGGGAGAAAGAAGTAGTTTACAGCAAACTTGAAGAACGTATCGTATCTGAGTATAGAAAGATAAGAGATTTTTCAAGAGAGCATTATTTATCCCTTCGAGATGCAAGTTATATTTTGGCTACAAAAAGGATTATAAATGCAGAAAAACTAAAAGGAAATTTATAATTTAAATTTTACACAAAATATATAAGGAATATAAAATCAACAGGCGGCGCTTTGCGCCGCCCAAAAAATAACTTTCAAAATTTTAGTGCCCTTGCCAGGACTCGAACCTGGATTTGAGTCTTAGGAGGACCCCGTTCTATCCTGTTGAACTACAAGGGCAAATTTATGTTGAATTCCAACAGCTTTTTGCTTATCCTATAATAAAAGCATTAAGAAATCAAATATAAAATGAGAATTCATCTAATTTTTTAAAAAAGCCCTGAATTATCAGGGTTAAATAAAGTTTATTTGAATTTTTCATTAGGATTTAGTTTTTTTTGTTGGTATCCTTTGCTCCAAGAAAAAATTTCTATAATACCAGATCCACTTTTTTGTCCGGTTTCAGAAAGCACATATCCTTGAGGTCCTATTATGCGAACTATTAGGTGCTTGGTAGGACAGGCGTGATCATTTCCTTCTCGACTATAGATAATTTCAGCATTTACTGTCACCAATCTGCTATACCATCCATGAAATCCTCCGCGAAGGGTTATAAACATCAATTTTTCATCTTCTTTACAAGAGCAGGGTACAAGGAGTAATTCTCCTTTTTTTGTTTTAACTAATTTACTAGATTGATTGTCAGTGATTACTAATGAACTGTTTTGTTTATTAGTGATTGGGTTTACATTGTATTTTGGAGCGTAGTCTTTTGATGTAGCTTGAAATACAGTATACCATGCACCAGCACCTCGATACGCTGGGGTAGGGTCTTTAGACCATGTCCAAGGCATGGGACGAAACCTCTTTGTTTTTTCTTGCAGAGTAAATGAGCTTGAGCATTTTTAGCTCTCCTTTTAATTGAGGGTTTAACAGATAATTTGTAACTAATGCGCTGCTCTTTTTTTATGAACAGCGTAGTAATTATCTTATACAAAGAGATATTCACTGCGCTACTCATAAAAATGATAAATAATAGACAATAAAATATTGAAATATTAAAATGTTTTTTATCTGTAATATGATTATAGAATGTAAGGTTTATACCTGTTTTTTATTTAAAAATCAAGTCATTGAAATGCTTTAATTTCATTTTTCTTTTTGGTAATATAACTATTATGCAA
>WFQD01000093.1 GCA_015487265.1 Sulfurimonas sp.
GGCGAATGAAGTTGTCGATCAAAGCCTGACGGAGTCATCGAAAAATATAGAGAAAAAGATTCGTAAAACACGCATATCCAATGAGTACGAACAAAAAGAACGGGAGAAAAAAGAATACACCCATAATTTTGATGAGTTTTCTCAATATATGAGTTTTTTGACCACTCAAAAGAGTATAAAAAATCTTATAGTTCACGGTAATCAAAAAATGCAACAGGTAATAGATTCGACAACTGACAGAGCGTATGCCAGATGCAGTATTGCAGGTAGAGAAAGACAGTATATTACAGCAACATTTCAATACGACAATGTGTATATTGGACTTTTGGAACTTGAAAATGCTTTCGGAAGTGCTGCAGGCACTTGGGTGATTTCATCAAGAAAACCTGTAAATCAAAAGGTGTTTAATAAGTTTTTGCATCACTATGTTGATGAGCAAATGAATATCAATGATATAAAAGATTTATATCAGGGAAACAACGAATTAAAGTTCGCCACCAAAAATCATGAGAGAAATGAGGTAATTAAAAAGGAAGATTTGGCTCGATGGATGGTTGGAGTGCTTGGAAAGCTCTTGTGCACATAATGAAAAAATGGTATCATTGTAAAAAAATAATTAGTAGGTGTACACAGTGACAAAAATAATGGTATCATCAGATATTCAAAAAAATCATTTTAAAATTGCAAGCTGTGAAAAAAAATACTTCCAGAAGTGCCAAATATATACACCAAATAGTATAATTAAAAAAATATGGCAAATGATTCATGAGAGACAAAATTATTATGGCACAGTTTTAGATTTAGGAGCCGGTGATGGAAGATTTTCACAATATGGTAATTATGGTCAATATTTAGGAATTGAGATAGATAAAAATAGTGCAATTATTCCTAATATGCCTTCAAATGCCTCTATCATAAATCAGTGTGCTTTTTCTTTCAAAGAATCAAATTTTGATTTATGCATTGGCAATCCTCCATATGTCCGTCATCAAGAGTTGGAAGCATCTTGGAAGAGGGAACATGCAAAAATACTTTCAGAACAACTGAATGAAAACTTTACTCAATCAGCTAATATTTTTGTGTACTTTTTAGCTCAAGCACTTCTAAAAACTACTGATAATGGCTTGGTTTCTTTGGTTATTCCATATGAATGGGTGTCAAGACCAAGCACACAAAGTATTCGTAACTATATCAATAAAAATAAATGGTCTGTGCATGTTTATAGGTTTAAACACGATGTTTTTTCAAAAGTTTTAACCACAGCCTCGATTACAATTATTGATAAGAAAGACAAAAACAATGCATGGAATTACTATGAGATAGAACATGATTTAAGTATTGAAAAAATTGAACAACCTACAGGTACAGATAAAAAATTGTTAGATTATTCCCCTCGAGAAAAAAGTATATATTCTCAAAGAGGTCTTAGTCCCGGTAAGCAAAATATCTTTTGCTTAACAGAAGAAGAACGACAAAAACATAATCTAAAAGTAGGTAGAGATGTATTACCTTGTGTCGTGAGTTTGAAACCATTAGCTAAAAAACATAAAGTATTAACAAAAAAACTTTTTGAAAAATTATATGTACAAAATAATCAGCGTTGCTGGCTTGTAAATTCTCAAACATTAGCTATATCTAAAAACCTTTTAAAATATTTTGATGGAATCCCATATGAAGATAGAAATACATGGACATGTAATAATAGAGATGTATGGTGGAAATTTCATTCCGTTCAAGCACCAACCTTTCTTTATGCATCAGCATTTACATCTCATGGACCAAAAGTAGTCATCAATAGAGTAGGTGCAATATCTGTCAACTCTGCACCAGGTATATATACAAAAACAAAGGTAAATTTATATAAGTTTTTAAATTACATCAAAAACTATGATTTTGAATCAAGAATTGTTAATCATTCTGGAAAATTAAAAAGAATTGAAATAAATCAGATGAATAGTGTAATACAAGAGTTTTTACAGAAGGAAAAAGTATATGAGTAATTCATTAGATGGGAAAGTTTATAATGAAAACAATGACGATAGTGGATATTTTGAATTTTCTACAGATAGCGCTTTATTAAGCGAGTTAGGAGAAAGACTAGTAGCTGATCCTAGTATAGCATTGACGGAATTAATTAAAAACACATATGATGCAGATTCCCCACAGTGTACAATTATTGTAGAAGACAATGAAATTATTATTGAAGATTTTGGCATCGGCATGAGTAATTATGATTTTGCCACCAAGTGGATGAGAATAGCAACGAGTAACAAGCAACAAGAAATTTATTCAAAAAAATATAAACGCTTAGTTACAGGATCAAAAGGTATTGGTCGCTTTTCTGCTAGATTTTTAGGGGATATCTTAGAAGTAGTTTCAATTACTAAACAGGAAAATGCTTTTTTTAAACTGACAACTACTTTTCATTGGAAAGATATCGATCAAACCAGTAGCATTAAAGATATTAGAGTTGAATATAAATATACTAAACTCACAGAAATAAATGATATAAAAACAGGAACAAAATTAACAATAAAAGGGTTGAAATATACACGTGAAAATTTAAATAGTAAAGCAATTAAGACAGATATTTTAAAGGTTGTCTCTCCTCATAAAGCTTTAA
>WFQD01000094.1 GCA_015487265.1 Sulfurimonas sp.
ATGATGCAAAAATTTAACTCATACTCATATATGGATACCTATACGAACCAACAAATCGGCAACAACCTCTCAAGAAATGGAGCAATCGACAATGGTACAAGAATGGGATACAGACATCAGGCATATGGGATGAGTATTTTACTGATGAAGAAGTTTAGCAAAAAATATAGCAAGCTTTTTAATGAGTTTTTTGGCATCTATGGACTCCCAAAAGCGGATGTGATGGTGCGAAGCAATGATATACCGCAATATCTTATCTCCTTGGAATTTTATAAGAGCAGATTTTATGCAGATGTTAGCGGAGCGTGGCAAGGGAACTTTGTTTTTACAATCAAGAACTTTTTTGAAAACGATCTAAAATTTTTCTCTAAAGATTACATTATTCATGCCCAACCACAAGAGGGAAAGTTTTTGTTGATGAAAAAATCTCAGTCTATTATTGAAATTTCACCACTCAGAGAGCTGCATTATTATGGAGATTTAATTTTTATGCGTGATTTTGGTGGTGAGATGTCAAGTAAAAATGTGGCGGTAGTTGATAGAAAACTAAATGTTGATGGAATTAAACTCAATAAAAACAATCAGCATAATAAGTTTGATGACTACTTTAAAAAGCTCATAAAACTTTATATTGAGGCGTTTAGCAATATCAATATCGGACAAAAAAACAGTAGCTATTCACTTGAAGAATTGCAGTTTAGAGTAAGAGAGTATCTCTACAAAAAGTTTCATAAAAAAGATGATTTTTTAGAGAGGTACTTAAATGATCCAAGTGATTTTTGGAGACCAAAGAAAAAAGAGCTTATCGCTTTACCTCTTGTAAACACAAGCTACAACGATGTGATTTTTTCCAAAAATGAAGGGATAATGCTCAATCAAAAAATCTCATTTCAAATTGAGTCCTCAGAGAGTGTACAGGAGAGTTTTAATCGCTCAATGCGAGAAGCTAAAAGCAAAAAATTTGTAGAGAGTGTCAAAAGAGCCATCAACCAGTTTCAAAGGGAAAACAAGCAAGATATGGCACGCTTGGCGATGCAACTTGCAAACAAAATTGTACAAAATAAAAACTACTCCACAAAACTGGATGAAATTTCAAAAGCAAGTACTTCTACAGATCTTTTAAAAAATATGCTAAGTCTTTTTTAATCATTATGAATATAGGTAAGATCAAAACAAGGAGTCAAGTTATGACAAAACAAGAGGAAAAAACTTTAGAGTGTTTTAAAAGATGTGCAAGTGATGGAGTAGATGCAACTTGCATCATCGAGGATGAAGCGATAGTCAATCAGTTTGCTACCACTTCCAGCCAGTTACAGCATTTTACAGAGCAGTATCAAGATACACAGTTGGCAGCAGATGCAGATATCAATGCAGAAGAGTTTTGTACACAGGTAGTTGAGTGTATGCGTGAGATTAATGCGGCACTTTGTGATTTTGCAAAGTATCATAAAATTCAGATTTAAGGAGAGTAATTATGAGAGTAAAAAGTATAGTAGGTATTGCAGTTTTAGCTGCTTTTATGAGTGGATGTATCCCTAAACCACCAGAGTCAATCTCCCCAAAACCATATAAAAGAGTGGTGCAAAAAGGGGAAATGCCCAAGTACAAAAATATGGAGTTTGAAGCATTTATGCACTCACTCCCACTTAGCTATAGTGATGAGTATATCCGCAAGATTATCCTTGACTGTAATTCTATAGTGCCAACACATAAAAATATCTGTTACAGCCGTTCTTTAGAGGTTATAAGCGATTTTTACGAGCAGATACGAAGAGAGTTTGATAGATACTGTATCGCAAAAGGTGGATGGTTAGATGACAAGATGGGCGATAAAGCTTTAAAATATGCCTATAAAACAGGTATGAGTTATGCTCAAGAGTGTAAGATGCATGATGGTGAGCCGTTTTTTGGATATTACGGTAACAATAAGGGGATGGCAATACTCACTCCTGCATATTTTCAGCTTCCGTTTGATGTCTTTAAAGAGGATCGCTATATCGACTTTGCAAAACGCTTTAAAATGGGAGTAGTGGATGTTAGCAATGTTTACAAGATCAACACCGATGCAAAACAGTATAAGATGCTGCGAACATACAGTGCTTATGGAGAGGAAGATAGTGCGTACTCATTTGATATTTTTGTCAAGCGATTTGTAAATAGGGTACTCTTTCCATATAATGAGGATATTATCGAATATAACCCAGATTATGAAGATGATCCAATCTATGCAAAAATGGTACAGTTGAAAAAAGAAGCAACACAGATCATAAAAAAAGATCTAAAATTTGCATACAAAACGATAGATTTGGAGAGAAGAAAATATAGCGAAGATGGCAAAAGTTATCAATCAGTCTCTTTGGGCTACATCTATACCGATTTTTTTGGAACACCACTACTCATGCCCACAAAGGCGATGATGCCAGACAATAAACATGCTTATATTTTCAAATCTCAAGTGTGGAAAAAAATCTTTAAAGATATTGTCAAGGATAATGAACCTTTGATACTTGAGTATAAAGAGCTGATTAAAAAATCTAACAAATCTATCAAGTTGCCGACAAATGAAAATTTTGATTATTAGGAGATGAAAATGCGAAGCAATTTAACACCTGCAATAGTTACAATATTTACCATATTTTTGTTTAGCGGATGTGTTACATCATCCCCTAAAACACCTCAAGAGCTACACTCATATAGTGTGGTAGAGTTTTTTGATGATATAGGTTTGAGTAAGGATGCAGATAAGGGCTATTTTGTGCATCATGCTACAAAGTCCACAAAGCTTGATGCAACTGGAGAGTGGACAATGAAATACAAAGAGTATTTTAAAACGCAGTTTCAAAACTACTGTGTCTCTCAAGGTGGTAAAGTGATGGATAGCGATGCTTTTATTGCAAAACTTTACCCTATAACTAAACATTCTACAAAAGCCAGAGTGCTTGTATCTTCTAAGCTGGGGCAGTTTATCAAAGGTTATAAAGTTGCATCAAAGCTTTGTGTAGTGGATGATAGAGCTATTTTTGGATACAATTTTTCTCTTAAACACAAAGACTACACAGGCAAAGGGGTAATTAGGGAGCAAATAGACAAAGATGCACTATCAGTCTCCCCAGTACTACAATATGCTTATAATAATATGCAAAAAAACAGCTGGTACAACATTGACACTTATGCAGTTGTTATCAACAAATCAGACTGGATAGAGGCGAATATGTTTGTAGTATCGGCTTTGAGTCATTTTGAACTTGAGAAAAAAGCTACTCCTTCAAAAAAAGAGTATCCTAAGTCTAAGAGTGGATTTAGGAGATTTTGAGGCAGATATTACTGTCTCATTTTGTAGTAAAAAACAGTATCACCAATAGCACAATTAACTTTCCATCCATTGCTTCTTGCATCTTTTTTCAACCAAGTTTTTGGCTTTGGAAATAAATTACTCTTACAGGCTCCAATATAATTTGGAAATTGAGAAGACTCCAAGCACTGCATAACATCAAGAGAATTGGCTACTTTTTTAAAAGTAATATAAAAGGTGTGAGAATTTACTGCAATCCAACCTTCTCGTGTAAGCTCATTTACACTAACAACTTTATTTGTTTCTTTACATTTTACATATTCATAGGATACAGTTGAAGTTTCACAAC
>WFQD01000095.1 GCA_015487265.1 Sulfurimonas sp.
AAAGAATATAGCGGAATTATATCATTGTTTTAATTGAAGAAGTGTATTTAACATTTGATCAGATGTTGTAATAGTTTTCGCATTTGCTTGAAATCCTCTTTGAATTACGATAAGTTCCGTTAAAGCTCTACTTAAATCAACATTACTCATCTCAAGAGCACTTGGTTGAATACTACCTCTACCACCAGTACCTGCAGTCCCAATTATAGGATCTCCAGAATTTGGAGAAGCACTAAAAAGTGTTCCTCCCTCATTCATTAATCCTTCATTATTTACAAATTTTGCAAGAGCCACCTGAGCTAAAGAATAACTTCTTCCATTGGTAAATACCCCTATAATAGTACCTGTTTGGTCTATTGTTAGTTGTTGTAAGTCACCTCCTGGATATCCATCTTGAGTTTGTCCAGAAGTAGTACTTGGAGCTTCAAAAGAGGTAATTCCATCAAATTTTCCTAATGTTCCAAACTCTAACTGAATAGCTTGACCTGGATTAGCTCCATTATTTGGATTAAAAATTAAACTTGGAGGATTAAAACTTTTTAAACTACCATCAGGATTGAATTTAATATCTCCATATGCTGGTTGATCAAGTGTTGAAGGAGCAGGAACCTCAGCATACCATTTCCAAACCGTAGGGTCATTTGGATTAGTTGAAGTATGCCATTTTCTAAAATGAAGAGTTAAAGTATGTTTGCTTCCAAGAGAATCAAATACATCTATACTTGTGGTATGAGTTGCAGCATTCATATTTTGAGTAGTAGCCACCCCTCCAGCTGCTAAACTTCCATTAATAGGAGAAAAAGCTTCTGTAAATAATTGATTGTCTTCTCCATTTGCAGGATATCCAGCTACACTTATATTAAATGAATTTGGAGAAGTATTTTGTATTTGTATTTTTCCATCTTTATTAATATCAACTGTTCCACTATTTTGAGTAGTAGAATTTAATGGATCTCCACTATCATCAATTGCCATTTGCCATAAATGAACCAAATCTTCAATATCATGAAAATAATAAATATCATTTTTCTTAATAAGTTTAGTAGAAGCTCCACTATTATCAAGTCCACTAAAAATAGCTTGAAGTCTACCAAGAGGAGTATCACTATTAGAATCTGCTGCATTTCCATTTGAATCTTCTATTTGAACATTTTGAATTCCATCTCCATTACTTTCAACTATTTTCCCATCTTTTACACTCACCACATCATCAAGTCCTAAATTACTCAAATCAGAATTCATCAAACAACATAAATCGCTAATTGTTTGAAAATCTTTACCATATACATAAGTTTTAGTAGTATTATTTGAATCTCCATAAGTAATTTGAATTTCTTGATTTACATTAAAAAACGCTCTTTTATTATTTGAATCATAAGTCCAATGAAGCCCTTCATTTGAATCTGTAATAATAGGATCTTTTGGTTGATAGCTACCATTTGTAGTGGTACAACCCTCAGTTTCATTAATAGGTGTTGAAGTATAAATAAATTTCCTAGTTTCTCCAAGCCCTGTAATACTAGCAGTAATCCCTTGACCATCTTCTAAATTAAAAGCATCTCCATTTGAATTAAAAAGTTCTCCAACATCATCAGCCCCAATAAATGAATTTTGAATAGCTTTTATATTTCCTGAAGTTGTAGAAGGACCATCAAGTCCTTTAAAAATATCTTGCAAAATATTATTTGTAGAAGCCAAATGAACTTCTGTCTTAATCCTATTTTCAGGGTCTACTATTTGTCCATTTCCATTTAAATAAACTTTATACTTAGAAGATGGTGTCTCACCAGTCGTATCTCTTATAATATAATTAATATCATCAAGCAAATCTTTAATAGTAGTAAATTTAAAATCTGTATCAGAAGTACTTTTACCATAAGTGAATTTGTAAATTTCTGTATTCGTATCAATCACACCATCATTATTTTTATCAATAGCAATAGAAATATAATCTACATCTGGAGTTAATTTAATGACATTTCCATTAACATCATAAAGTCCATTCATATCATCAAGAGGATCTACTGTAGCTCTAGTACCACTCATTTCGCTAACATGATCTCCACTATTAAGATTTGCTTTTATATGGATTTTGCTTGTTGCATGAGCAGGGGTAGTAAGTCCAGGTGGAATAGAAATAGGTTTTACTCCACTAGCCGTATCAATCTTATGAGTTTCTGGATCAGCTAACCAACCTTGAACTATATATCCATTTGGATCTACAAAATTACCTTCTGCATCAAATGTAAAATCTCCAGCTCTTGTATATCTATAAGTTTTTCCTCCATCTCCACTAACTACAAAAAAACCATCACCGCTTATTGCCATATCAGTATTTTTATCAGTATTTTGAATACTTCCTTGTTTAAAAATAGTCTCAACTGCACTAACAGTAGCTCCAAGACCAACTTGTAAAGGATTTTTACCTCCAAGAGTTCCTTGAGGAGCAGTTGCGGATTTTACGGTTTGAGATAAAAGATTTTGAAAATTAGTTCTACTATATTTAAATCCTACAGTATTAACATTTGCAATATTATTACCTTCTACATCCATTGCAACCTGATGAGCATTAAGTCCACTAACCCCGCTCCATAAACTTCTCATCATTTTAAATTCCTTTAAGTTTTTTTATTTTTTAAGCAATTTTTATTCCTAAATTATCCACGTTTCATATTAATTGCTCTTTGTATCATTTGATCACTTGTTGTTACTGTTTTTGCTGCTGCAGAAAATGCTTTTTGATTGATAATAAGTTCTGTCATAGCTTGAGCCATTTGTACATTTGATGTTTCAAGCATATGAGAATGAATATTACTTCCTGGTAAGTAATTATCATTTGCATCTTCATATAAAAATGCTTTATTTGAATTTGAAGTCTCTTTAAATAAAGAACCTCCTACACTCTCTAGTCCTTGATCATTTACAAAATGATAAATTGGAATTGTTGCAAGTTTTATACTTTTATCATTTGAAAAATTAGCAAATATATCTCCTAATTGATTAATCTCATAATCTTTTAAAAAACCTTCTTTTATTCCATTTTGATTAAAAGAATAAGAAATTTTATTATCTATTCCTCTAAAAGCGCTTAAATTTGTTTTTATTGTAATTTTTTGAGGAGAATTAAGTGTAATATTTTTAGG
>WFQD01000096.1 GCA_015487265.1 Sulfurimonas sp.
ATTATATAAATTCACCTTAAAGTGAGAGAAGATGAAAAATAGTAGCCGTAGAGGTTTTATGGGTAAAGCATTTGGTGCTGTCGCTGGTGTAGGTGCCGTTGGTGCACTCTATGCTATGAAAAAAACTTGGGATCCGCTCCCAAGTGTAAAAGCAGCTGGATTTACAACACTTGATATGTCCGCATATAAAGAGAATGAACTTGTCGTAGAAAAATGGCGTGGAAAACCGATTTTTATACTCAAACAAGATGCTTCCATGGTGGAAACAGCCGATAAAAATCCAAAAGACAAGTCAAGACTTATAAAAGTTGGAGAGGCTTACTACCTCGTTTGTATTGGTTTGTGTACACACCTTGGTTGTATTCCTGGGTATAATCCAGATGAAAAAGAGTTTCTTTGTGCATGCCATGGTGGGAAATATGATGCTACTGCTGCAGTAACAAAAGCACCACCACCACGCGGGCTTGATATTCCTCCTTTTAAAATCACTGGAAACAAATTGGTTTTAGGCGAGGAAGGTCCTGAGTATAAAAAGATGAAAGAAACGGGCATAACGCTTTAATAAAGGAAAATAATGGCACATTTTACAAAAGCAACAAGTGTTAAAGATTGGTTAGACCAACGTTTGGCAATTGAAAAAATAGAAAAAGTGATGGCATCTGAGTATTGGATTCCAAAAAACATCAACTTTTTATGGGCAATGGGTATGATACTTGCAGTAACTTTCGCACTTTTACTGGTTTCAGGTATCTTTTTACTAATGTACTATCAACCAAATATAAAACTTGCGTTTGATAGTGTAAACTACACAATTATGAGTGAAGTTGAATTTGGTTGGCTATGGAGACATGTGCATGGTGTTGCAGCATCTGTTGTTTTCCTCATTATCTACATTCACATGTTTACAGGCATCTACTATGGCTCTTATAAAAAGGGTCGTGAGACGATTTGGATCTCTGGAATGCTTCTGTTTGTAACATTTTCAGCAGAAGCATTCTCAGGGTATATGCTCCCATGGGGACAAATGTCTTACTGGGCGGGTATGGTTATTACAAACCTTTTTAGTGGTGGAAGTCTGCATGCAGATGGTTTAGTTGAGTGGATTCGTGGAGATTATGTGCCTGCACAAGCATTCTTAAATCGTTTCTTTATGCTTCATGTACTGCTTATTCCATTAGCAATTTTAGGACTGATTGGGCTACACTTTGGGGCACTGCGTATTCCGCATGTTAATAACCAAGATGGTGAAGAGATAGACTTTGATGCAGAGAGTAAAAAATACTTAGCTGGCGACAAAGCCGGTGCAAAAGTTATCCGTTTTGCTAATGACTTTATGTCAAAAGATATGATGGTTGTTGGTATTTACTTGGTATTTTTCTTTTACCTCGTCTTTTTCCATTATGATTTTGCAATGGACCCTGTAAACTTTGACCCTGCAAATGGGCTCAAAACGCCAACACACATTTACCCTGAATGGTATTTCTTATGGTCTTATGAAATTTTACGTCCATTCTCAACCAATGTTGGTCTCATTGCGTTTGCATTTGCACAAGTTATCTTTTTTGCACTTCCGTTCTTAGACAAGAGCCCAAATGCAATCCCTGCATCGCGTCGTGGACTTTTCAAGTACTGGTTCTGGGCAATGCTTATAGATATGATCATCTTAACAGCTATGGGAAAAGTGCCGCCTATTGAACCTTTTGGAACAGTTGGATTTTTTGCAGCACTCACATTTATAGGCTTATGGATAGCGCTTCCATTTATTACAAAAATGGAAAAAGAGGTATAGGAAAAAAATATGAAAAATAAAGAACCATTAATATTAATCATCGTAGTATTTTTCACACTACTAACGTACTATCTTGTTGAGCCTTTTGCTCATTCACAAATGCATAAACATTTTGAGAGTGAGGGTTTTGCATATAAAGACTTAGCAAAAGTGAAAAGTGGTGATGCAACTCGTGGAAAAGATTTAGTAATGGGTGCAGGAGCTTGTACAGGCTGTCACTCTATCAATGTGGCAAATGTTCCAGCACCTATGGATGCTGTGAGTGCTGCTGCCTCGTATGGTGTCAATCCGCCAGATTTAAGCAATGCCGGCGCTGTATTTGATGCAAACTTCCTAGGCGACCTTATCAAAAACCCTGCACATGCACTTATGGTAGAACATAAGTTTGATGCAAGTAAAGGGCAAATGCATCCAATGGTGCCATTTTATGGTGCAGGTGGTGACTTAGACCAAGAAGTTGCTGATATGGTGGCTTACTTGCAATCTATTGCTGTAAGCAAAGAAGAACTCACACCAAAAATTGCCTATGAAGTAGCCTGTGGAAGATGTCATGCAAACCATTATGCAAACTGGACACAAATTGGTGAAAAACCTGCGTTTAAGAAAAAACAAGATGAGTATGCATTTGAGTCTAAAGTCCTTGATTATCAAGAATCTTTAACAAAATACTTAGGAACACTTCCACCTGATTTAAGCATTTATATCCGTTCTCGTGGTGAGCACTACATTAAAACTTTTGTAGAAAACCCGCAGAACTATCTCAAAGGAACTGCAATGCCTCGTGTAGGTGTCAATGCAGAAGCTGCTGAAAAAGTGATAGAATACCTTGAAGACTCAGGCGATGCAAAACGCCATGAGAGAGAAAGTGTTGGTAGAAATGTCATGATTTTCATTGTTATCTTCGCAATCTTTGCACTACTTTGGAAAAAACAAGTTTGGAGAGATTTACACTAATCTCTTCTCGCTAGGGAGTTTTACAACTCCTTAGATAAGCTGCTCTTTTACAAACTCATTATAATGTCCCTCTTCCTCTTCAAGCTCTGTATGTGTGCCTCTTTGCACAATTTTTCCCTCATCTAAAACATAAATCATATCTGCATTTTTGACTGTACTTAAACGGTGGGCAATGGTGATGACTGTTTTGTCTTTGAGAAGTGGGGTAATTGTCGAAAAAAGCTTTGCTTCTGTATGCACATCAAGTGCGGATGTTGATTCATCGAAGATAATGACACTTGGATGAGAGAGTAACATTCTTGCTATACTTAAACGCTGTCTTTGCCCTCCTGAGAGACGGATGCCATGGTGCCCGACAATGGTATCAAGCCCCTTTGGCATGCCTTTGAGCATATCTCCAAGTTGTGCGATCTCTAAGGCAATTTTTATATCTTCATCTTTGATGTTCTCATCCCCCATACTGAGGTTAAAACGCAGACTTTCATTGAATAAAATAGGCATTTGTAAAACTAAAAAAACCTGATTTCTCAAAGAAGTTTTATTGATATTTTCTACACTAATATCATTATAGTACAGTGCCCCTGCACTCTTTTCGTAAAAACCTGAGAGAATCTGTGCCAGAGTTGTTTTTCCGCTCCCACTTGCCCCTATAAGAGCTATTTTCGAGCCAGCTTGTATCTCTAAACTAATGTCTTTTAAAATCTCTTTCTCGCTTGCTGGGTAAGAGAAAAAAAGATTTTCTACACGAATATTGACATCTTGTGCATCGAGTTTCTCACTCCCACTCTTTTCAAGTTGAAGCGTTAAAACTTTGTTAATGCGTTTGAGTGCTGCATTGGCAGCTGCATAACTATACTGCATAGACAAAAGGTCTTGCACAGGGGTCATGATAAACCAGATGTACCCAAACATTGCAAACATCATTCCTATACTCAAATCGCTATAAGCAACAAGCAGGAGTCCCGAAGCACGGATGATTTCAAAGACACTTAAAAAGATGGTATAAGAGAGTTTTTCATAGGCGACACTTTTATAATTATAAGCATTGGAAGTCGTTTGAATTTTTTTTGCCTGTGCGATGGCTTTATCAAAAAAATATGCCTCTTTATTACTTGCTTTTATCTGCCCATAGAGTTCAAGTGTTTCACCTATGTCCTCTTGAAACTCTGCAATAGCTGCATTTTCTTCTTTTTTCAGTCCACCCACACGAGCCGACATTTTTTTACTAATAAGCATAATGCTAGGCTGCACAAACAAAATAAGCACTCCCAAATAGGGATTAATCATAATCAAAACAACACCAACAGCCACAAGTGTCAAAGCTGATGCCACAAAACGCGAAGCACTGCTCATAATGAAGGTATCGAGGGTATTGATGTCAGTAATAAGGTTTGCCGTTATCGCCCCGCTTCCAAGTGTTTCATAGGCATTCATCGAACTGTTTTGCAAATGTTTTATCACACGGGAACGAATCATAAAAGTGACATACTTTGAAATAGCGGTGAAAATTTTTGTGCTTATAACCCCAAGCCCATAATATAAAAAACGCAAGAAGATGACTGAAAAAGCGACAATAGCAACATAATAAAAAGCACTCCCACTCCCAAGTGTTGCATTAATAAACGTAACAACAGAAGCAGGTTTCTCAAGCAGTACCTCATCCACCATAATAGGCAACATCATAGGAATGGGAACACTCACAAGAATGGCAAAAAGAGTGATTATTTGTCCATAAATGAGTGTGCGCTTCTTGTCAAGGATAAGATTGAAGATTGTTTTGAGGGTAATTGGCTTATTTTTCATCGGATTTACCTCTAAGTTTTTTGTAGTTTTTAAAGTTCAATATCAAGTACAATTTTCACTTGCTTGTCTATTTCTAGCATCTCTTGATAAGTAAGCTTAGTGAGTAAACCCTCTAAAATTCTTTGATTATCTAATGCTCTTATTTGGTCACAAAGTACATCACTTGTTTTTTCTAATTTATCTCTAGAAGTTACTCTATATCTCAAAGGATAAGCACGCTCTACTAAAACCGTTGAGATTGGTAAAATGATAGTTGTTGGGTGTTCACAATCATTTAAAATATTCGTTTGATAAATTAAAACAGGTCTTATTTTACCAACTTCATTTCCTTTTTTAGGGTTCAATTTAGCTAAGTATATTTCACCTTTTTGAAACATTACAGACCATCATTTAGTGTATGCTCAAACTCTTGAGAAATTTTTAAATTGGCTTCTCTTACTTGAAAAGAAGCATTTTTTATCTGCTCTTTGAGTCTTTCTTTTTCTAAAGCATCTTTATAGTAAACAACAGCTTTCCGTATTAAGTCACTTTTCGTTGTTTGTAATTTTTGAACCATATCTTCAAGTGTATTATAAAAAGTATCATCAGATTTTAAAGTAATTGTGTGCATGATTTGTCCTTTTTTTCTTTATTGTAGAACAAATCATCTTAAAGTATTATTTTAGTAATACTTTAGAGTACATGAGTCATTGCGTTTGCAATACGCAGCATTGTCTCCTCTTTGCCTATCACAGCCATAACAGTGTCAAGTCCTGGTCCACTCATTTTTCCAAGCAAAGCCACACGCAGTGGATTACCAATTTTACCAAAGCCTATTTCCATTTCATTGACAACAGCTTCCATCACTGCATGGTAATCATGTGGGAGTTTTAACTCTTCTGCTTTACTTAACTTTGCACCAAAAACATTTAAAATCTCTACGGCATTACCCTTAAAAGCTTTTTTAACAGCTTTGGCATCATACTCAGTAGGTGTTGTAATAACCTCTTGAATAAGTGTTGCAAGTTGGACTAAAGTCTTTGCTCGCTCTTTTAAAGCATCAAGGAGCATCTCTTTTTTGTCATGAGAAGTTAAAACAACATTATAACCTGTGAGTAACTCTGTGAGCTTTTCGTTACTCATGTTTTTGATATAGTGCGCATTGAGCCAGTCAAGCTTTTCAGTGTTATAAATACTCGCGGACTTGTTAATGTCCTTAGGGTCAAAAAGTCTTTGCATCTCTTCCATACTGAAGATTTCCTGATCTCCATGACTCCACCCTAAACGCACCAAAAAATTCAAAAGTGCCTCAGGAGTATAGCCCATCTCTTTATATGCCATCACATCTGTTGCCCCATCACGTTTGGAGAGTTTTTTCCCTTGTGCGTTATGAATCATTGGTACATGATAAAACGCAGGTACACGAAACCCTAAGGCCTCATAGACAACAATTTGTTTGGGTGTATTTGAGAGGTGATCATCCCCACGAATAACTTCATTTATACCCATTAAGTAATCATCCACAGCAACCACAAAGTTATAGGTTGGGCTTCCATCCGCACGAGCAATGACAAAATCATCTAAAATATCTTCTGCTTGAAAGGCAATATCACCTTTGACACCATCTTTAACAAGAATTTCACCACTCAAAGGGGCTTTAATGCGAATAACAGGCTCAATCCCCTCAGGCGGTGTCCCTTCAAAATCACGGTAGCGACCATCATAACGCGTTCGCTCTTTATTTGCCATCTGCGTTTCACGTAAAGTGGTGAGTTCCTCTTTACTCATATAGCATTTATAAGCCTTGCCTTCATCAAGCAGTTGCTGAATGTATTTTGCATAAATTGCACCACGCTGGCTTTGGTATGTAATCTCACCATCTGCTTCAAGCCCAAGCCACTCAAATGCTTTTAAAATAGCCTCCGTTGCTGCCTCAGAGTTTCTTGCCTTATCGGTATCTTCGATACGAAGGACAAATTTCCCACCATTTCTTTTCGCCCAAAGATACGAAAAAAGTGCTGTTCTTAAACCACCAATGTGGAGATAACCTGTAGGAGAAGGTGCAAAACGAGTAACTACCATAAAAAGCCTTTTGAAAAAATTACCGAATTTTAAGCTATTTTGGGTTAAATGCTGGTAAAATAGTGTACCAATACAATGAAATGGAACCTTAACATGTACAAATTACTCCTAGCCCTTGCTTTTTCCTCCCTGCTCAATGCTGCTATTTATAATGGTGTTGCCATCATCGTCAAAAACCAAGCCATTACTCTTTATG
>WFQD01000097.1 GCA_015487265.1 Sulfurimonas sp.
CATATATACAATATTAAAGACATTCAATATGTTGATATGCCCCATCTAAGTTTGATTTCCCGTTGGTTTCAACTGAAAGAAAAAAATACTCAAAAACTAATTGGGCATTTTGTTTATCGATTCTATGATGTTTATTTTTTTTATAACACTCCTGCAATAATTAAACAAATTATTAATTCAAATTATTTAGATAATGAAAAAATAATTATAGATTTAATAAAAAAAGATCGACTTAGCTGTATAGCTTTAGAGAAACGAAATGAAAAAATAAGATTTTTCACTCTTTGGCTCTTTATTATATTGCTTGGACAAGTAATTTCAATGCTATTGATTAGATCACAGTAATACATGTAGTTAGGAAGAAAAACAAATGACTATCAGTTCTGAAAAATATCAATTAGCCTGTAAAATAAACCAATTATGACCCACCCATAACCTCTTATAACAGTTAATAAATAACTATTTTCCCCACTCCCAAGCTTCGCCATCTCTTTTGCAAAACGGGGTGGCTCATTTTTGGGTCATTTCAGTTTTATACATAAAATTCACAAAAATTTCACAAAAAAATTTTCTGCAAAAGAGATGACGAAGTAGCATCCCTGACATTTTTTATTTTTTTCGTGAAGTTTATAATAGAGCTTACATAACTTGATCGGTGCATTAAATCATATTAACAATTTTAGCTTTCTAGCTGCATATGCAATTTGCATATTTATACTCTATCTTACTGACACAAGTGTTACTGACAGTTGTTGTAACGAGTCGTTTCGTGCTTTACTCTCGTAAAACGAAAAGCACATTTTTGAGTTTGACTGCTTGATGGAAAAAATCCTTACAGGGTTGTTTTATACCAAACAACACAAAAAGGATTATACAATGGGAGTAAAAATAGATTATAGAACACGAGCTGCTAAAACACTTGGATTAACACTAGATGAAACAAACGAACTCATTAAAAGATTGCACGGACACTACAAAAAATTTGGTATCGATAAAGATCAAATAGAAAAATCGTTTTTCATCTTACAACAAATGTATGAAAGAAAAGAGCAAATCAAACTGCAAACAACTGCCCCACTCTTAGGATTTAAACACAAAGGCATCGAGTTATATCGTGGGCTTATTGTTAAACTACATAAACAAGGATTAATTACTCACGAAATTCACAAAAAAATTTATAGAAAAAAAGATGCTCCATCTCACAGCACCATTAAACGCTACATTAAAACTCTTAAAGAGTGGGAGCAAAACCATGGCTAATTTAAAAGGTGGTAGTTTTGAAAAGCAAATCAGAGATGCAAACTTTCGTCTTGCTGCTTTTAAAGAGCCAAGGAATGGTACAAACTCAAACAGAACGCACTCTGATGCATTACGAATAAAGAGAGACAGTTATTTTAAAGACTTTAAAGAGTTTGCAGAAGAACAGGAACTAGAGGGCAAACTCAATGAGCTGATGACAGAAGAGAATATGAGTGCATTTTTGGAGCAAAGATTAGAGAGCATCAACTCTTTCTCGGCACAGGAAGATTACATTCGCGGATGGTCTGGGCTTATTCAGGGTTTACAACAAAGCAACATCTCGATAGATTTGGATATTGGCTATTTTACTGAACAGGTGTCTATTTACAAAGAGGAAGCAATTGAGCGAGGTGAAACTTTTGGAGAGCCAAAGGCTGTTACAACTTCATATCATCCTACCGAAGTGATACAGGAACTTAACCACCCTCTTGGAGTTATAGCACAATTGCAATACGAAACAGGTTTTAGGGTTTCAGAAGCATACGAAACGATACAAAACCTTGAAAAACATTTACACGATTTAGAGATAAGAGGTGTCAAGGGGAAAAATGGGCAGATTTACAACAATAAAATCATCTCATTGAAGCTTAAAATAATGCTTTTAAAACTCAAAGTTGAACAGCGTAAATTACCCGTACAAAGTACTTATTACAGACATTTACAAAGATTTGGAATGGTATCACACGACATTAGGGCATTTTACACAAAGGAGTTGTACGAGGCAAAAAGAGAAGAAGGATTAAGTCATAAAGATGCTTGTCGATTTGTGAGTAAAGAGATAAACCATCACCGCATACAAATCACAGAGTATTATTTGGCTAAATTTTCTTGACTATAGGTGGAAAATTTGAGTACAATAAAAGCACTTAAATTTCATGCACAAAATGTGTACACAAATGGCTTTGATACTCAATTAAGGACCCTTATTTAGGGGTTTAGAGAAGATTGGCGTCGCTCTCCTCGGGGTCACCAACTTTTCTCTATAACTCCCTAAAATAAGCACTTTTACAAACACTTAATTAAGTTTCATTGCATTTTGTACACATTTTTGTGCACAGAGGGGTCACTCCGTGGGCAAATACATCATGCAAATCAACAAATCACTCTACTTTCATAGAAGAATTTCATAGTATTTATGATTTGAACTTAGGCAAGAGTTAAAATCAAAAGAGTGGTGTAATTGCAAGACGCTGACGATGAAGTGTACTTTAGTACATGAAGAGGAAGCAACGCAGCAAGTGCGCCGCTATTTTGATTTTAATTAGCTACAGCCGCAACCGCCGCCACTACTCTGTGGTGCTGAAGAAGCTCCACCTGTAGAACAGGCACTCACACCTGGAGGTGTTGTTGGCTGAACTGCTTCATTATCCACTCCGCCGTTAGCATTGATCTCTTCAATAGTTTCCCAGATAGACTCAGCTGCTTTCATATAGCGTTTTGCTGATTCTGACTCTGGGGCTACGAAAGTGATAGGTTTTCCTTCATCACCACCTGTTCTAATAGCAGGCTCGATTGGAATCTCAGC
>WFQD01000098.1 GCA_015487265.1 Sulfurimonas sp.
ACCTAAGAATTTTTATAAAAAAGATATCCAAGATATTCAAAACCCTAACTTTGAAAAGATTAGAAGATATTGTAATAACCTAGTGAAGAATAACCAAGCAGATGCAATGCAAACAGACTTGGCTAATAATGGTAAAATGTATAAGGCATTAGTTTATAATGCACTTGAGCAGTTTGCTGAAGAATTGCAGTCCAGCAATATAGATATTGTTGATTGGGGTGCTGGACAAGGTGCTTGTAGTATGCTCGCTGTTGACTATATTCGAGAAAAGCAACTTGATATACATATTGGCAATATAATTCTTATAGATAGTGATGCAACAGCATTAAGCCGTGCCATGGCTCAAGTAGCAGTGTTGGCACAAGAAAACACTCAGATCTCTTCTATGACTATGGATGAGGCTAAAAGCCTTCAAGATTTCAAACTTGAAAATAGACCTTTACATATTTTTGCCAATGATAAAATCGATATGGATTTACCTAAGAAAGCATTTGAAAAAGGTGCTTATTATATGTGTTTATCTCATGATAATGAAAATTTTGTGCAAAGAGTACATACTAAAATAAGTTCACTTATAAATGGCAGTGAAATTATTACAAACAGAAAAGCCAAAGTGGGACGATTTGAAAAGTATGAAATTATTTTCAAATCCTCTGAACTTAGTTTTCTTGATATAGCTGAAGATGAAATACCTTTTTAGGTTTTAGTGTGAAAATTATAAAAACGGAGTGTAATAATGGCTAAATTTCAATTTTGGTTACCGAAATTTACTGATCTGACAAGAGTACAAAAACGGGCAGTTGATGAAACTAAACCTATCTTTTTAAGTGGTGTACCGGGTACTGGAAAAACCGTCGTGTCTATATATAGATTAAAAAATAGTGATAATGGTATCTTATTTACTTATGGAAAACTTCTTAAAAAAACAATCGAAGAGAAAATTGATGATGAAAAATATCCGGTTGATAATATCCATAATTGGTTATGGAATCAACAAGGAGACAATGATAATTATAAAGAATGGTTGGCAGTAATGGTTGATGATAAACATCGAGACGATACAGTAAGAATGCTGCGTTCACAGGGTGTAAAATTTGATGAAATATTAGTTGATGAGGGACAGGATTTATCGATTAATACCTATAAAATGCTTAATCAATTAACAGATAAATTATCAATTAGTGCTGATAATGCTCAACAGATAAACAACAAAGAAGAAGCAACAAATGAAGAAGAGATACAGCATTTTTTTTCAAATTTGAGAAGATTTGAACTTGATGAAATATTTAGAAGTGCATACGAGTTATATAAATTTGCAATTCAGTTTGTTCCAAATAATGCAAGAGCTCACAATGCAACACTTCTTGAAAGATTAGAGCAAAAAAATTCTGGTGCAGATAAGCCATTGGTTTATATCGAAGCAAATTTAGATGGTATGTTTGAGACAGTAAGAAATATTATTGATGATAATCCAACAGATAATATAGGGATTCTTTTTGAAGACACTATAGATATCGAGACCTTTGCCGAGGAACTTTCAAATGAGTATGAGATTAGTGTTTATCATAGTAAAGTGAAGGTTCCCGATGATTTACACAATATTATACTAACAACTTTTAAATCAGCAAAAGGTGTAGAGTTTGATGTGGTCATCATTCCATATTTTAAAGATCGTACTCGATATACTCCAGAAGAGTATTATGTTGGAGTTACCAGAGCTAAGAACCAAGTACATTTTTTATCAATTAGTGAATTACCAGAAATGCTAAAAGATTTTGATGAAGAAACTTATGAATTAATAGATAACAGGAGCTAAAAATGGATAAGTCAGAGAATTTATTTGAAACAAACAATGAACAGGTCAGACAGCAACAACAACCTGATAGATTTTTATTACAAGTAAATAGAATTAAGTTGACTGATTATATAGCATGTGGACTTATTGTTCCAGATAAATATTTGGGTGATGAAATTGAACATGATACACAATCTAAAAATCCAAACCTATTGGCTTTTAGCAATGGTTATATTGATACTTTTGATGAGCAGCAAATCTTAATAGAGGTTATTTTCACAGAATCTGAAAAAGAGCGTTTGCAGCATGTTGGTAATATGTATTATTATGCTATGCCACTACCTTTAACACGTATCAAAAAGATATATATAAAAGACAATAAAGTTAAAAAACATATTTTGAAAACTTTAGAGACAGGAGATATAGGTTTCTTACCTGTAAAGCTTTTTGAGATCTATAAGAAGAAATATTTTCATACTATTCAGTATGCACCTTTTGAGGAGGAATTAAAGAATGACTATTCCAAGAATATTCGTTATTACAATGGAAGAATGGGGATGTTTTCATTTATGAAAAATGTCGGTATCTATTACAGCAATGACACTGGAATCATATCCAATTATACTCAAGGATACTTCTTGGCCCTCTCAGCATTTTTAAATGAACAAGCCGAGAAGCAACCTCTTGAGTTCTTAAGTATTTTAAAAGTGCATCAAGAATTTAGAAAGTTTTTATATTCAGATCAACAAATGAGTAAAAGTTTTATCGAAGATGAAATCGATAAGATAGAAGATGAAGAGACGAAAAATATTTTTAAACAACTGCTACTACCAAATCAAATAAGAAAAACACTGGAAGCATTGGCAGAGAAAAAAGCATGGTATTACTACTGCATGGGATTAATTTACTATTTTAGAGATAAAACAGCCAACAAAAAAGATAATTTTAAAGTTGATATTGCATCTCTTATCCCTCAAGAGATAGCAGAGACCGCTTTTGCAATTTTAGGTATATATTTGGGGTACAGCAGTTTAAGAGCAAATGAAAACTTTGAGTTGCAAGATAAATACTATAAAAAAATATTTGGTTCAAGATTTAGTATAAAAAATGAGCTTGCAAGTAAATTGGACTATGTTCTTATGGAGAGTATTTATCAAATCTGTTTTTATGAACATGCAAAAATAGATGTTCCCTCTTACCTTGAATATCCGACAGCTGCAAACAAATTGTCTTTGCCAAAAGACAGTAAGTTTAAAGTATGGTACACAGTAAAACAAAAAGAGTATTTTAATGTCTCTTGCGTGAAAATTACTAAAAGAGAAGAAAGAGAGATTATCTCAGAAAAGCTTGAAAAATATAGTGATGAGATCGTTTTTGGCAAAGACTACTTAACTTCATTTATAGATAAGCATTTTACTTACCTCATTCGTTACTCTAAAGATGGAAAGCCGTGTAAGCCGTTTTGTGAGAAAAGTGCATTGTTGGACGCAATGGAACAGTTAGAAAATAGTAAGAGACTGATTCCAGAATTACTCAATGTATTTGAAATAGATAAGAAATTACGATGACACTGACACAAATTACTGCCGATGCCTTAAAATGCCAAACACCAGAGGATTTTTCAAAATATTTAGAGAGTTATTATTTTGAAATAGAGCAATATTTTAATGATCTCACCCTGGCTAAGCTTGATACTCTCAAATTTGATATAGAAGATTTTCTATATGATTTGATGGAAGCATCTCTTATTGGAAAAACAAACTTACAGATTGTTAATGCTTTTTTACTCTTGCTTGCTAATACCATTGAACAAGCCAATCTATTGGGTGTGATTACAATCATATTTGATTATCTCCCAGAATCTCAAACAAAAAATCGACTTGCTGCTGCAAAAATATACCTCAGAATAAATGATATTTCCAAAGGATATCATAATTCATTTAACGAAATAATGTCTCTTTTAAATATTAATACAGAAGATAATGAAGAAGATGTTACGCCAAATATTCGGGCAGTTGAAAACTACTTTATGACTGCAATGTATCATTTTAGTAGAGTAAAAAATGGTGAACTTTCCCAAAGTTTTAAAAAGCTGTTTTTACAATCTAAAGAACAGTACACCATCCTTAATAGCCAAGAGATTATTGCACTTGTAAAACAAGTGACAATTGAAAATTATGATGAATTTTACAAACAACTTAGATCAAAAGCAATGGCAAAAAGTGCTGATGAAGTTTGTATAGTAGACTCTCACGTAATATATAAAGAAAATAGTGAGTATAGTCAACAACTTTACAACCTTCCTAATCCAAATTTTCAAACAATTCGACAAGTCTCTTTTGATTACATTCGTAAAATCGGGGATCCATATGAACTTTATGAACAGCTTATTCGTGGTGAAAAAATTATTGACGATAAGAAGTTACTCTATAAATATATGGTCTCTTTTGGGCAAAAGCATAAAGAGAAACTCTATGACTCATACGAAGTTATTATTGACAAAATTAAAAATGAAAAAATTAATATAGTTGATTGGGGATGTGGACAAGCTTTCGCTACAATGGTTTTATTGAATTTTGCAAGAGAAAACAATATAACTTTAGATATTTCCAATATCTGTTTGATTGAGCCATCAAAAATAGCTCTTGAACGAGGACTTTTACATATTGATCTCTTAAAACAAAAAGAGTATGTTATAAGGGCTATAAACAGAGATATTGATTGTATTGAACAATCTGATTTGATGTTTGATAATGACTACAAGACACTTCATTTGTTTTCAAATATATTAGATATAGATAGTTTTAAGCTCAACAACAATCTACTGCAAAATATTTCATCTACTTTCAAAAATGATAATTTATTTGTTTGTGTAAGCCCAAATATAAATGACAGACGAAACAATAGACTTGACCTGTTTTATAACTATTTTAATGAAAATTTCAATACGCACCTTATATCGGCAAGAGACAACGATGTAAACGGGCATAAAAGATATGAAAAAATCTTTGAAGTTCAGTATGTCCAAGAGGCAGTTATTGAAGAAAAACGCCAAGAAATAGTCACCATCCAAAAAGACTACCACTTGGATGTAATCAAAGAGCTTGATAATTACCGCAATTATGTGGTTCCAATTTTAAATATGCAGATTCTTGAAGATTCCATAAACAGTGATCCTGAGTATGCTATATTTAAAATACGGAAAGTATCTGAAGTCATAACATCAAAAATCTATTCGCAGTATGAATCTAACGACAAAACAATGTCTTTTAATGATAAGATTAGATATCTGGCTTATGAAAAGAAAGTCTTTGACAAAACCATAACCAACTATGTACAGACATTAAGAACTATTGGCAATCGTGGAGTCCATGAAGATGGAAGAGATATTTCAAAGCTAAAATTAGATGCACATTTGATGATAATTGCACTTATTAGTTTCCTCAATGAAGTAGTAGATAAAAAACTCATTTAATCCAAAATACGACTATATCTTTTCCTATACTTTTATAAATAAGGAGAAGATATATGTCAATTAATGAACTTAGAAATCAAAAGCTTTTTGAATTTATCTTGCAAAACAGATGCGATTTATCAAATACAAACTTATCGAATATTGATGTAAACATTTTTAATTTTACTTATATTGAAG
>WFQD01000099.1 GCA_015487265.1 Sulfurimonas sp.
ACAAAAAGAAGCACGAAATAACAAGAAGCTAGAAACAACAAAAAATCTCACGAAAATCAGCGTCTGTCCTAGAATAACGTCAGAGTTAAGCAAGTCGATAATTGACTTTAATAAAAAAGCTAATGGAGGTATTAGCTGCGGTAAACAAATTAACACATCAAATTCTGAGTTCATTGTATTTACATTACTTGGCCCTTGTTTCGATTCAAAAAGCTCTTCAGGAAGTTGCGGTAATAACTACCTCTCATATTTAGCAGGAACTATAAACAAGAAGCTTATTCATCCCATAAAAATAGGAGGAAAAAACCAATTCAATCCAGAAAAACTATATCTCATAGGAAATACTATCTTAATTAAAGGTTTAGCTTTTAGTCCGAACGATGCCGCTTGCTGCCCTTCTATAAAGCAAACCAAAAAGTACACTATTGAAGACGGATCATTCACTCAATTTATTGACACTCCAGAATTCGTTCGAATCCCTAAAAAAGATCAACCGCTAGGGTTACATTGGGTCCTAATTATTTTTATAGCCATAATAATTATTCACTACATTTTCAAAAAAGCTTATGGACAAAAAACCTCAAATCTTGTTGAGACCAGCAACGCTTATTCTTCGAAAGAATTACAATACAAAGAGGCTCTAGGTCAGTTCAAATACAACACTACAACAAACCCTACCAAAAGAAACGATATAACTTGGAATAACAAAAAAGAAAACCTCTCCATTGTTGATGCTAAAAAGAAACTTTTAAAATTCAAAATCAGTTATTTTTATCATATGACTCATATAAACAATATTGACCGAATTTTTACACATGGCCTGCTACCTCATGGAAATAGATACGTTGTACAAAATATTGATAACCAATCTGTTAACAACAGAAGAAATCGAATTGAACCCATACATAGTATGAACCTACACCGATACGTACCTTTCTATTTCAACCCTAAAAATCCAATGCTTTATGTGCAAAAAGAACAACAAAAAAAAATTGTTATTCTCGGCTTTTCAAAAAGCTTAATATTCAGTCATAATGCAATTTTTACTGATGGTAATGCTGCAGTTCGTAGTACTAAGTTTTTTTCTAATATCGATCAATTGTCAGAATTAAATTGGAAATGTATTAATTCCTCCTATTGGAGTGACTTTGACGATGGTAAACGTGAAAGAATGGCTGAAATACTAATACCTAAACAAGTGGACATCCATAAACTCGAAACTATTTTTTGTTATAACCAAAGTACAGCAAAATTAGTTCAAGAATTAATTAATAAAAATGGCTTTTATAGAATAAAAGTTAAAATCGATAGAGACAAATACTTCTAGGGGTGCCTATGATAACGATGAGAAACGGAAATATTTTTACCACAGAATGCCAAACAATTGTTAACACAATAAATTGCGTTGGAGTTATGGGCGCGGGCATAGCTTATGAATTTCGCTTACGACATCCTGAAATGTGTGAAACATATAAAAAATTTTGTGATCAAAAACTAATTGATGTTGGCAAACTATGGATATATAAAACATCAAACCTGCCTACAAAAACTTATAGTTATATCCTAAACTTTCCAACCAAAAAACACTGGAAATATCCTTCAAAAATCGAATATCTTGAAAAGGGTCTAAAAAAATTTGTTGAAACGTATCAAGAAAAAAACATCTCATCAATAGCATTTCCGTTACTTGGTGCAAGCAAAGGTAACCTAGATAAAGGCGAAGTGCTTGATATCATGAAAAAGTATCTGTCTAACTTGAATATTGAAATTGAAATATGGGAATTTGATCCAAGCGCCAAAGATGATGTATTTGAAAATTTCAAGGATAAGTTTTTACAATCTAATGATGAAGCATTAAAACAAAAGTCCAAACTTAGAATTGATTTCATTCGAAAAATTAAAGAAGCCTTAAAAACAGAAACTATAAATAGTATGAGTGGTCTTCTACAAGTCAAAGGAATTGGGGAAGTCACATTAGAGAAATCGTTCAACTTTATTCAAAAACTCAATCATGAGTAACGAGTATTGTGGTTTGAGAAGGCTATCCTTAAACTCTAGGAACGAGGATAAATAACGCATAAAACAGTTAGTTACAGACTTACCGCATACAAGTGATACAACATCTAGTACACACTGATTGGGAAAGCATTATGATTTCATTAACAGCGACAGATGCGAGAAAGTATTTAAAAGGTAGACTAGCAGGAGTCATAATTTGACAT
>WFQD01000100.1 GCA_015487265.1 Sulfurimonas sp.
GATGTTGATGCTGTGTATCAATCTACAAAAAAATTGATAGATACTTTATATGAAAAATAAAAATATTTTAGAATTGTGTTTAGCACATGGACTTGGGGGATTAGAGTTATTTGTTGCTAGTTGCTATAAGGACTTTTCATCTAAAACTACATGTAGAGTTGTTGTCGCACCAGGGACAAAACTCGACAATTATTTGGAGAACACTGATAAATTTTATATAAAAAGAAATAAGTTTTTTCCCTTTATCCCCGCATTGAGATTGGCAAAATATATAGATGAATATGATATAGACATCATACACTTTCATTGGACAAAAGATAGTATAACGGCTGTCTTGGCAAAACTTATAAGTAAAAAAAAACCAAAACTTGTGCAAAGCCGACATATGAGAATGACACGATTTAAAGATGATTTTTATCATAGATGGCTATATGAAAATATAGATATGATACATGCCGTTACTTTACAGGTAAAAGAACAGCTTGAAAAATTTATACCTTTAGATATACAACCAAAAATAGAGATGGTATACCTTGGAGTTGAAGCTTCAAGTATAGATGAAGAAAAAGTTTTACAATTAAAAAGAGAGTATAAAACAGAGGATAAATTTGTTGTTGGAATTGTAGGAAGAATAGAAAAAGGTAAAGGACAATATAAAGTTATAGAAGCAATCAGTAATTTACAAGATTTAGATTTAAAAGTACTTATTGTAGGCTCTGCTATGAATGAAGATTATCTTGAAGAGTTACAACAAAAAGTTTTTCATTTAGGGCTTGAAGATAAAGTCATATTTACAGGGTTTACAAAATATGTCAATGAACATATGAAACTTTTTGATGTGAATGTACTTGCTACCGAAAATGAAACCTTTGGACTTGTCATTATAGAGGCGATGGCAAATAATAGTGCAGTAATCGCTACCAATAAGGGAGGTCCCTTAGAAATTATAAAGGATGAAGTTAATGGCTTATTATTTGATGGAAGTAGTAAGGATTTGAGCAAAAAGATACAAAGAGTTTATGAAAATAAGAATCTCTTAGAAAATATTGCAAGAAATGGTTACAATAGTGTAAAAGAAAAATTTGACTTTGAGGTTCAGATGAAGAGTCTGTATTATAAAATAAATGAGGAAGAAAAATGAGCAATAGAGCTATAAAAGAAACATTAGCAGAGGTGAATATTCACCCAAACAAATTGTTACGTTTGGGTAGAAAAATAAAATGGCTTTTTGAGGTATATTTAAAGCCACAGCATGATAGTGTTGTTCTTACAAGAAATGGAAAATTGACTTTTAATAGTAAAGATAAAACAACAGGAAGAATCTTGCATGTGTATCGTAATCATGAGTTTGATGAGATGTATGATGCAGTCAAATTTCTAGAATCAAAACAAATTTTTAATGCGAAAGATGAGAGTATAGTTGTCGATGTTGGTGGATATCTTGGAATGAGTTCAACAGGTTTTTTATTGAATGATATGTTTACACGAGCCATCTCTTTTGAGCCCTCACCAGAGAACTTTAGACTTTTGGAGATAAATAGAGAAATAAATGGACTGACACAAAATATGCAGGCATATAATATAGCTCTTTCAGATGAAAAAGGAAGTTTGGAGTTTGAACTTAGTTCAAAAAATTATGGAGATAATAGAGTTCGAGAGAGTGATTCACAAGGACATTTTGGGGAAGACTCAAGAGAAGTGATAAAAATAGAGGCAAATACATTTGATGCATTTTTAGAAGAAAATAGTGATATAGAACAAGAGAAAATAAAACTTATCTGGATAGATATTCAAGGACATGAAGGACGCTTTTTTAAAGGAGCAAGACAATTCTTCTTAAAACATAAAAATGTTCCAGTTGCAACAGAATTTTGGCCTTATGGAATAGAGCGTTCAGGTGTAAGTAAAGAAGAATACTTACAAGTTGCGCAAGAACTTTTTAATTCATTTTATTTACTGAATGAATATGATAAAATGTATAAAATAGAGGAATTAGAAAAATTTTATAATGCACATCCAGCTGGTGGAGATGGACTCAACTTATTATTGCTCAATTTATAAAAAAGAATTTTGATGAATAATTTTACATTAATGCAGAAATGGCGTAATAAAATAAGAGTAGAGAGCAATGTATCTTTATATGTGGCACCAACAGCAAAATTGGTCAATTGTAAAATTGAGATAAAAGGCACAAATAATATCTTTACTGTAGAAGAGGGGAGTGTATTAAGAGATACACATATTGAAATTTTAGGAAATAATAGTAGTATAGTCATAGGAAAAAATTGTATTATAGGACATGGTTGTTATCTTTCTGCAAAAGAATCTGTAACTTTAACTCTAGGAAATGAGTGTATGCTCTCTCGTAATGTAAAAATTATGACATCTGATGGTCATCCAATTTATCAAAATGATAAATGTATAAATAGTGCGAAAAGTGTGACAATAGGCAATAAAGTTTGGTGTGGTGATAATGTTACAATTCTCAAAGGTGTTGAGGTTGGTCATGGAAGTGTTGTAGGTATGAATGCAACACTGACTCATACTATTATTTCAGGAGTTGTTGCTGTTGGAAATCCTGCTAAAGTTGTAAAAGAAAATATTAGTTGGGAAGAGTAGAATAATATTTATTTGGAAAATAATTCTTTTACTACATTATAATTTTTAGTCTCTTCTAAAA
>WFQD01000101.1 GCA_015487265.1 Sulfurimonas sp.
CAAAAATTCCGCCTGTTCACATTACAATAGATAAAGATTTAACACTGAAGATCAATAAAGAAGTCTATTTACTCAACAATTTTATAGAAAATTTTTATCAAAAAGCAAGTACATTTAACAAAAAGGCAAGTGTTCTTATTAGTGCAGATAAAAGCTTAGACTATGGAGTCGTGATGTCAGTCTTAGCCGCTGTGAAACAAGCTGGTTTTACTGAAGTATCACTTGCAACGAATGGCTGAAGACAATCGTTATTTTTTTATCAGTGGTATTCTCTCTTTCATAATTTTTGCTCTTTTTGGAGCACTCTTTTTCATGATGCTTCTTCAGCCTTCAAAAATTAAAAATTATGCCTTGCATAAAAATAATTTTGTCTCTATCTCTTTAGAAAATATTGTTACAAAAAGTGTTGCCAAGAAAAAAAGCAGGATTAAAAAAGTACATCCTCTTGTAAAGCCTGTTGATATTCCAAGCGAAAATATAGATGTAAATAATCTTTTTAGTGATGTCTGGACAAAAAAAATAAGCAAGAAAAAGCCAAAGCCACAAGATATCAAAAGACTGGCCCAACTTAGCCAACAAGTGCCTTTATCGCAAAAAAATGAGCATCTCACAAAAGAGAAAGAAGATGTTCCAACAAGTTCAAATGCACAAGAAGTTAATGAATATTTCGCTAAAATTCAAGCCATAGTTTATGAACATTTTAATGTACCGCCAAATTCACAGGGCAATAGTGTCAAAGTTGTGATTGAGCTGAGTAGCATAGGAAAATTGATTGATTTTCGCATTTTAAATTATTCGGCAAATGATGCCTTGAACGAAGAAGCAAGACGAATTAAAAAAAGATTATTGCATGTTGTTTTTCCTATTCACCCAGAGAATAAATCAACAAAAACAATTGTTATATTAACATCTAAGGAGTAAAATTGAAAATTTTTCTTTCATTATTATTTATATATAGTTACATATTTGCAGCGGATGCAACAATAAATGTCATCAAACAAGCAGATACTCTCCCATCTATAGCACTAGAGGATGCCTCATACCAGTACGATGAGACATTTCAAATGCAAGTTTTCAAGGCATTAGTTGCAGACTTCAATGTGCTATCGATTTTTAATGTTGATAGACATCATAGAGTTGTCGATTATGATGATACAGATGTTTTAGTCGCTAATAAAGATCAAAATTATGTTGTACGATTTCAAATGACAGATGATGATAATAATGGATTGATGGTGGGAATGAAACTCTTTCATGCGGGAGCTGTAGTCTTTAGTAAAAACTATAGAGTCAATAAAAAAGAGTTGTATGTGTTTGTAAGTCATGCGATTGCCTATGATATTAATGAGTATATGGGAAAAGAGTCTGTCGCTTGGATGAAACGCAAGGTCGTTTTTTCTCGAATTGTTGCACCAAGAAAAAGTGAGTTGGTGATTGCAGATTATACATTGTCTTATCAGCATGTGATACTCAGTGGCGGATTTAATATCTTTCCAAAGTGGGCAACAAATAAACAAGACTCTTTTTATTATACTGCATTAAGTGGGAAAAAACCAACACTCAAATTTTTAGATATACGCAATGGAAAGATTATAACTATTGCTGCTTCTGATGGTATGATAGTCTGTTCTGATGTGAGTAAAGATGGACAACGATTACTCTTAACAACAGCAAAAGATGGACAGCCAGATATTTATACCTATAATGTTATTTCCAAAAGATTTGCAAGACAAACTTTTTATAAGGGAATCGATGTTGGTGGGCACTTTATGCATAACGATTCCATCGTTTTCATCTCGGACCGTTTAGGATACCCTAATGTCTTTTCTAAAAAAATTGGGACAAAAGGGGTAGAGCAGATGGTTTACTATGGTAAAAGTAACTCTGCTTGTAGTGTGCATGGTCCCTATATTGTCTATAAAGCGAGAGAGAGTTCCAATGTTTTTTCAAAAAATAGCTTTAATCTGCATCTTATCTCAACGCAAACAGATTTTATTCGCCGTTTAACTGCAACGGGTGTAAATGAGTTTCCAGAATTTTCTCAAGATGGGGATGCGATTATTTTTATAAAAAATTATAAGGCACAGAGTTCTATAGGTATTATAAGACTTAATTATAATAAAAATTATCTCTTTCCCCTAAAATATGGTCGTTTACAATCTTTAGATTGGTAATACCAATCCCAACTAAAAAGTAATCATTTAAATAAAAGAGAAGCTTTCAGATGCAAGGCAGACTATCGTAGGAGCTACTGGTAGCTTCAAGATAGTCTAACGAAGTCAGATGATGGCTTATCTTTTACCCAAAGGGCGAACATATTACAGCATATTACTGCGTTCAAAGAGTTTGAAGCTACTTGTAGCTCCTGCACTCTTTCGCCTTGTACTATACTGTAATATGTTCGTTTAAATGATTACTTTTTAGTTGGAATTGGTATAAATACTAAGCATAATTTATTTTGGAAGAATCTTATGTGTGTTTTTTAACAAAATATACATTTTTTTTGGTATAATAATTCAATTTAAAAAATCGAAGGAAGATTGATATGAAAAGTATAGTAATTTCTGGTGTTGTGGCATCATTATTATTTTTTAGTGGTTGTAGTGAAAAAGCTCCAGTAGTAGATACAAAAGCAAGTACACCAACACAAGAAGTTGTTAAAGAGGCAAAGCCTGTTGAAACAGAGGTTGTAGCTCCAGAGGAGAGCAGTGTAGGTTCAAACTTAAATGTTATGAAGTTAAATGAAGCAGAGGGTAAATTAGCTTCTATTTATTTTGATTATGACAAATTTAACATTAAATCTTCAATGCAAGCAAAAGTTGTTGCTGATTCTGAAGTGATTAAAATGGTTGCAGATACTTATAATGTAAAATTAGAAGGAAATTGTGATGAGTGGGGAAGTGATGAATATAACTTCGCCTTAGGTTTAAAACGTGCTAATGCAGTGAAAAAAGCTTTAGTTGCAGAGGGTGCAGATGCTTCTAAAATTTCAATGGTAAGTTATGGTGAAAGTAACCCTACTTGTCATGATAAAACGCAAGAGTGTTGGGCGAAAAATCGTCGTGTTGATTTCTCTCTTCTTCCGTAATTAAATTTATGAAACAGAGTACAATTGCTGTAATACTTACAGCTATTGTGCCTTTTGTTCTCAATAGTGCTGAACCTTCTGCGTTTGGTGCTGGTGATATTGAGAGTTCCTCCCCTTATGGTCTTACATCAACTGAAAAAGTGCTTTTACAAACAAAAAAACAGTTAAGTAAAGTTGTAGTCAAAAGTAAAAATCAGGCAAATGAAGTTGATTCTTTACGTGAGCGGATAGATGGACTCCAAAGTATTATTGAAAACTTGGGAAGAGAAGCACATAATAATAAAATCAGATTAAAGCAAATTGAAACATTCAATGATGAAAACTTGCATAATAGTGACGAATACTCGAAACGATTGAGTGAATTAGTTCAAAAAAATACGCAGAGTATTACAGAGATGCAAAAGAGTTTGTCACAAATCTCAGTGCTTACGAATACACTTGAAAATGATTATGTGAGTAAAAAAGAGTTTAATGATTTAGTAAAGAGTTTCAATACCTTTAAAAAATTAGTGGCAAAAGAGTTAGGCAAATCTGCACCATCGGCAAAAAGTACAAGTAAACTTAAAAGTGCAGAACTCTATAAGCATGCAAAAAAGATGTTTGATATTAAGTATTATACAAAAGCGATTGCTGATTATGAAGAGCTGATACAGAGAAATTATAAACCGGCCTATGCACACTATATGATTGGTGAGATGAACTTTAAGAGAAAGAATTATGCAAACGCAATTACGTACTATAAAAAAAGTTCTTCTTTATATGCAAAAGCGAGTTATATGCCAAGATTGATGCTGCATACTGCACTTTCAATGCAAAGAACAGGAGATACAAAGCATGCAAATCTTTTTTATCAGGCAATTGTTGCAAAGTATCCAAAATCTCAAGAAGCGAAAGAAGCGAAGAAACATTTGGGTCTCTAACTTAGCATTTAGAATATTATGATAAAATCACAAAAATAAAATAAAGGGCTAATAAATGGCAATAGAAGCAAATCAAATCGTATCAATTGAATACGAAGTAAAAGATGGTGACACAGTAGTAGATAGTAATGTAGGTGGGGATGCACTTGTATTTATGTTTGGAAAAGGGCAAATTATTCCAGGTTTAGAAAATGGAATTGTAAACATGGAAATTGGTGAAAAAGCAGACATCCTTGTACAACCGGCAGATGCTTATGGTGAGTATAATGCAGAAGCGACACAAGAAGTACCAGCAGATCAGTTTGCTGGAATTGATCTTGCAGTTGGTATGACACTCTATGGTCAAGGTGAAGATGGTGGAACAGTACAAGTGACTGTCAAAGAGATTAAAGAAGATACTGTAGTGATTGATTTTAATCACCCTTTAGCAGGAAAAGAGTTAATGTTTAGTGTTGCAATTAACAATATTAGAGATGCATCTGCTGAAGAAGCTATGACTGGTATTCCTGCTGAGAATAAACCAGCAGAAGGTGAAAGCTGCGGTACAGGCTGTGGATGCCACTAAGTTTATAACGGCTTCAGATACTTCCGCAAAAGCATTTGAAACAGCGACCCTCTTAAAAACACTCAGTATTAATGCCCTAATTATAGGTGCAATGGGTGTTGGTAAAAAGAGTTTAGCACGATTTATTCTTCCTGATGCATCGCTCATTGATGCATCACAACATCAAGAAGCCTTAGGGCTTCTTGAGACACAAAATGAAATTATTATAAGCAATATTGATCACTCTCCAAATATTGTTACTCTTCTTGAAACTATAATTGCATCAAAAAGCCGTGTGATTGCAACTACAACACAGACGATACATCATGAATTTGTAAATGAAGCATTTAGCATACAGTTTGATATACCAGAACTTGAAAAACGCAAAGAGGATATTCCTTTTTTAGTAGAAAAATTTTCAAAAGAAGCAGCACAGCTCTTTGGTGGAGAAGAAACTGTAGATGCACAAGGGATGAAACCTGATCTCACACATAATGCATCTTCACTACGACGCCAAGTCATGATTCATTATCTTTTAAAAAATATACAAGATAGAGAATTAATGGATATAATACAAAATTACATTACACCAAAATTAGGTTCCAATAATGATTACAAAAAATATTTGTATCTTTATGAAGTTCCTTTAATCAATGCAGGTTTGCAAAAATTTAAGTCGCAATTACAACTTGCTGATAAACTTGGTTTAAATAGAAATACATTAAGAAAAAAAATAGCAGATAATAAAAAATACTTATAAGGATAACACCATGTCAAAAAAAATAGCAATGATTTTCGCAGGTCAAGGTTCACAAGCTGTAGGAATGGGTCAAGATTTTTACAACAATTCAGAAATAGCAAAAGAGATGTTTGCAAAAGCAGGGGAGAGAATAAGGGTTGATTTTAAAGCACTTATTTTTGAAGAAAATGAACAATTAGCACAAACAGCTTACACACAACCAGCCATTTTATTGGTACAAATGATTGCCTATAAACTTTTTCGTGAGGCTTGCCCTGATGTGAAAGCAGAACTTTTTTTAGGACACTCTTTGGGTGAATTTTCTGCACTTTGTGCGAGTGGTGCGATTGATTATGTGGATGCTGTTGAGCTTGTGCATAACCGTGGGGCTTTTATGCAGAGTGCTTGTGATTCCATAGAAGCAGGGATGATGGCGATTGTCGGACTTGATGATGCAAGTGTAGAAAAAATATGTACAGAGGCACAAGCTGATGGCAAAAAAGTATGGCCTGCTAATTATAACCAAGATGGGCAACTTGTTGTTGCGGGTATGAAAGCAGATTTAGCTTCTTTGGAGCAAACTTTTAAAGATGCAGGTGCAAAACGTGCACTTTTACTCAATATGTCCGTTGCTTCACACTGCGAGATTTTAGCACCGGCTCAAGAGCCTTTAGCTGCACTTATGGAAAAAATGGTGACTGATGATTTCTCAGCACCTGTTATCTCAAATGTAACAACACAAGGCTATGGTACAAAAGCAGAAGCATTAACACTCCTAAAAGACCAGCTTGTAAAACCTGTCAAATATAAACAATCTATACTCGCTATTGCTGGGGATGTTGATATGGCTATAGAGTTTGGAAATGGTGTCACACTTAAAGGACTTAACAGAAGAATTGCGAAAGATTTAAAAACACTTAATATTTCAGATATGGCTTCTTTAGAAAAAGTCAAAGAAGAAGTTTGCTCATAAATGCGAGTGACTTTAGCACAGATTGCACCGCACTTAAATCGTAAGAATTTAAGTGAAATAGTGGCTGTTATTGAAAGTGTAAAAGAAAATAGTGACTGCATCGTTTTTCCTGAACTCTCTTTAAGTGGCTATTTACTCCAAGATAAGCTCTACGAAGATGCATATAGCATAGATGAGCTAGAGATATTCGCAACTTTAAGCCAAGCAATAGACATAGTTGTGGGTGTTGCACTGCGCGAGGTAGATGGCTTTAGAAACGCAGCCCTTTACTTTGCAAATGGTAAGCTTGTTTCACAGCACAATAAAGTTTACCTTCCAAACTATGGGATGTTTGAAGAGGCACGTTACTTTAACGCAGGCACTATTTTTGAAAGCTTCTTACTCAGAGATAAGAGAGTTTCGATGGTGGTCTGTGAAGATTTATGGCATAAAAATGTCCATCATGACCTCATAGCACAAAACCCAGATATGATTGTCGCTCTTGTGGCTTCACCTGCTCGTGGATTTGGGGATGAAAAACTAGAGATAGAAGAAAAATGGTATGCCATCATTCAAACTGTAGCTAAAGAGTGTCATGCAAAGTTGATTTTTGTTAATCGTGTTGGCTTTGAAGATGGTTTAGGCTTTTGGGGTGGAAGCTGCATACTTGATAGTGATGGCAATATAACAAACAAATTGCCAAAATTTCACAAAAAAATTGAAACATTTAAGATATAAAGGAAAAAAATGAAGATAGCAATCATGGGGGCAATGCCCGAAGAAGTCGCACCAATTTTAGAAAAACTTGCAAATGTAGAAGAAGTAAACTATGCAAAAAACAAGTACTATAAAGCAACTTATAAAGGTACTGAAGTTGTTGTAGCCTACTCAAAAATAGGCAAGGTTTTTTCAACATTGACAGCAAGTACAATGTTACAAATGTTCGCGTGTGATGTTTTACTCTTTACAGGAGTTGCAGGAGGTGTGAACCCGCAACTTAAAATTGGTGATTTGGTTGTGGCTTCAAAACTCGCACAGCATGATTTAGACATTACTATCTTTGGGCATGCACATGGCTATGTTCCTGAGGGAAGTGTTTACGTAGAGAGTGACAAGGATTTAGTCGTTTTAAGTAAGCTAGTAGCGCAAGAGATGGGTGTGAGTGTTCGTGAAGGGATTATCGCAACGGGTGATCAATTTGTTGCCGACGAAACACGTAAAGAGTTTATATCTTCTACATTTCAAGCAGATGCTTTAGAGATGGAAGGAGCGAGTGTTGCTGTCGTTTGTGATGCTTTGAGTGTGCCATTTTTTGTACTGCGTTCTATTAGCGACAGTGCAGATATGGATGCAGGCTTTAACTTTGAAGAGTTTGTCCAAAGTAGTGCAAAAGTGAGTGCTGACTTTTTAATGAATATGATAGATAAGCTTGTAGCGAAATAATGTCTATTAAACTCTCTAAAAAGATTATGTCTAAACTTGGTAAAACAAATGCCGAGTTTCAACTCATAGAAGAGGGTGATAAAATTCTTGTGGGACTCAGTGGTGGCAAAGACTCTTTAACTATGATTCATGCCATGAAAGAGCAACAACGCCGTGCACCTTTTAATTTTGACTTTGTCGCTGTGACTATCTCTTATGGTATGGGTGAAGATTATTCCGCTTTGAGTGTGCATTGTAAAGAGTATGGCATCCCTCACATCATCAAAGATACTTCTGTCTTTGAACTTGCAAAAGAGAAGATTCGTAAAAACTCTTCATCATGTAGTTTCTTCTCTCGTATGCGTCGAGGCTATCTCTACAGTTCTGCAAAAGAGTTGGGATGTAACAAAGTGGCTTTAGGGCATCATATGGATGATGCCGCAGAGAGCTTTTTCATGAACTTTATTTACAATGGGCAGATGCGAAGTCTCGCTCCAAAATATACTGCAGGAAATGGACTTGTGGTTATTCGCCCCCTCATTCAAATGCGTGAACGCCAACTCTCTGCGTTTGTAATGGACAATGAACTCCATGCTATAGGTGATGAACTTTGTCCTTCTATGCACTTTGAAGAGAAAATGCCCCATGCAAGAGCGAGTACAAAAGTAATGCTTGCAAAGATGGAAAAAGATTTCCCATCGCTTTTTACTTCACTCAATGCAGCTTTTAAAAATATCTCTGTTGAGAGTTTTTTTATGCAAGAGGATTAGTAGTTAAACGCAACCTTATAAGTTGGGTCATCTTCTTCATAGGTACAGTGTGGACCTGCTTTTTTGAGGATTACTTTACAATCGGCACTTAAGTGTCTCAGTGTGAGGTTTTTCCCTGCTTCTTCGTACTTTTTCACCATAGCATCAATCGCTTCTACCCCTGAAAAGTCTAAAACTCGTGCATTTTTAAAGTCAATGACAACTTTTTTTGGATCATTTTCTATGTCAAAATTATCTGAAAAAGTAGTGGCACTTGCAAAAAAGAGGGGACCTTCAAGGGAGTAGACTTTTGTGCCATCTGCTTCGATGGTACTTTTGGACCAAATACGAGCATGTTTCCAAGCAAAAACAAGGGCAGAGATAACCACACCTGCAATTACGGCTATAGCTAAATCTTCGACAACAGTAATGATAGTCACAACAATCATCACAAAAGTATCTTCCTTTGGCATATGTTTAAGATGCGAAAAACTCGACCACTCAAATGTACCGATGCTTACCATAAACATAATGCCAACTAAAACACCAACGGGGATGACATTGAGTACATCTGTCATGGAAATAACTAAGATTAAAAGACCAACTGCAGCGGTAAAAGAGGAGAGTCTGCCGAGTCCTCCTGAGGTGAAGTTGATGATACTTTGTCCAATCATCGCACATCCAGCCATACCACCAAAGAAGCCCGATGCTATGTTTCCACAGCCAAGGGCGATACACTCTTGGTTCCCACTCCCGCGTTCATTACTCATTTCATCTAAAACAGCAAGTGTGAGCAGTGACTCAATAAGGCCAACAAGTGCCATAATGATAGCATAGGGTAAAACCATGAGAATAGCATCTATACTAAAAAGAGTATCAGGCAAAATGAAATGGGGGAGTTGCCCTTTAAATGCCGATAAGTCAGCAAGAGAACCCACTAAAAGAGTGTCGGTATGGGTAAAATAAACACCTAAGGTAATGAGTACAATAGCCACTAAACCAGAGGGAATTGTTGTTGTAAATTTGGGTAAAAAATACATAATCAGCATAGTAATACCGACGATAATATACATACTCAAACCCTGAGCATCAAAAAATTTAAACTGTGCCATAGCAATCACAATAGCAAGCCCATTCACAAAACCATAGAGGGCAGGTTGTGGCACTAAACGGATAAATTTTCCAAGTTTTAATACACCCACAAGTACTTGAAATGCTCCTGCTAAAATGGTTGCAAGGAGGACATAATTAAGCATATGAATGTAGAGTGTATCTCCATTAAGCCCAGCAGATTTTAAAAGTGTGTTGGCTTCTAAGACAAGTCCTACCATCACAACGGCTACACTGCCAGTTGCCCCACTAATCATCCCTGGTTTACCACCAATGACAGCTGTTACAAGCCCTAAGATAAACGCAGTATAAAGTCCGACAATAGGACTTACCCCTGCGATAAAACTAAAGGCAATTGCTTCAGGAACAAGTGCAACGGCTACAACTAAACCAGAGAGAACATCATTTTTTATATTGGGTGATGCATATTTTTTTATATCAAACAATTTTAGAGACCTTTATTTTTTTCTTGAAATATTATGAAAAAAGTTGTATAATTCCTTATCTAAATTATTAGGAGAAACTATACTATGAAACATACATATTTAACAGAATCAGCAATCAAAGAGGCAGTTGCCAATCACGGTATTACCAAATCAGAGGCAAAAAACCTTATGAGAAAAGTTAATTGCCAAGTATTTATCTATAGAACAACACACATATAAATTTTATTGCAACGATTGCAGTTGCTCCACAACTTTTGCTTGCTTTGCTTTTGCATCTGCAAGGAGGTTGCGGTTTTTTTCTAAAACATCTTCAGGGGCATTAGCCACAAAACGCTCATTACTTAACATTCCGTTCAATTTTCCTATCTCTTTTTGCAGTTTTTCATCTTGCTTTGTAAGCTTTGCAATGATAGAAGATAAATCGATACTATCAGTTGGAATAAAAGTCTCACATTTATCAGATATATCACTCACTGCGTTTTCAATCTTACTCTCTGTAAAGCTAAGGTTTTCTACTTTTGCAAGTCTTGAGATAAACGGTAACATCATCGCTTGCGTTTTAGCATCGACATTGTTGAGTTTTACAAAAGCTTTTTCGATTTTTTGGTTGGCTAAATCGACAAGTACTTTCGCACGGCGAATTGAGACTATGGCATCCATAATGATTTCAAATGTTGCTTCTTCTTTTCGCTGTTTTGTTTTAGATGGGTACTTCATCAGCATAATGGACTCGCCATCTTCTAAAGTAGTTCCACTGAGTTCATGGTAGAGATGCTCTGTAATAAATGGCATAAAAGGGTGAAGGAGTTTCATCGCCTCTTTAAAGATAGCTCCAAGCTCGACGATAGAGCTTTTGTCTGCTTTACTCAGCTCAATTCCCCAGTCACAAAACTCATTCCAAAGAAATTTGTACATGACAAGGGCTGCATCATTGAACTTATACTCATCAAGGTTTGCTCGTACCTCTTTTGTGGCATAGTTCAAACGCGACATCATGTAACGCCCAAGGTCACTCTCTACACAAAAACTTGTAAGGTCTGGGAAGACATCTACATTCATCTGTAAGTACTTACTTGCATTATAAAGTTTGTTGGTAAAGTTACGGTTGAGTTCAAGTTTCTCTTCACTCATACGAATGTCACGCCCTTGTGCAGCAGAGATAGCAAGGGTAAAACGCAAGATATCTGCGGAGTATTTGTTTACCATATCAAGTGGGTCAATGACATTCCCTTTTGATTTTGACATTTTTTGTCCATGCTCATCACGCACAAGTGCATGCAGATAAATATGATTAAACGGAAGTTTTCCGATGAAATTTTCACCCATCATCATCATGCGTGCAACCCAAAAGAAGAGAATATCAAAACCAGTAATGAGTAGAGTATTTGGATAAAAATCTTTCATATCATCTGATTGAAAGAGTTTGTCCATCTCCACATCGCCATTACCCCAGCCTAAAGTAGAAAAAGGCCAAAGTGCAGAACTAAACCAAGTATCGAGTACATCAGGGTCTTGAGTGAGGTTTTTGCTTGCACATTTTGGACAGCTTGCAGGAGCATCTTCTAAACTTGCAAATTCATGGTCACACTCATCACAGTAAAAGACAGGTATCTGATGTCCCCACCAAAGCTGACGAGAGATACACCAGTCACGCAGTTCTCCCATCCATGAGTTATAGGAGTTAATCCAATGCGGAGGGAAAAACTGTGCTTCTCCTGCGTTTGTTTTTTCTATGGAAGCATCGGCTACTTTACTACGAACAAACCACTGTTTTGAGATGTAAGGTTCGACGACATTTTTACATCTGTAGCAGTGTCCAACTTGGTGCTTGTGGTCTTCAATCTTGACAATATATCCCTCTTCTTGTAAACGAGTGACAATAGTCTTACGTGCTTCGAGGCGTTCAAGTCCTGCAAATTCGCCAGCATACTCATTTAAAATTCCCTTCTCATCAAAAACAGTGATAAACTCAAGATTATGGCGTTTACCGACTTCGTAGTCATTTTGGTCATGAGCAGGGGTTACTTTTACGACACCTGTTCCAAACTCCATATCGACATAATCATCTGCAATGATTTTGATTTTTTTATCTAAAAGGGGTAAAAGAACCTCTTTTCCTATGATGTCTTTGTAGCGTTCATCTTCAGGGTGAACCATGATTGCTGTATCGCCAAAGTAGGTTTCAGGTCTTGTTGTTGCCACTTCAACACTACCACTTCCATCAGCAAAATGATAGAGCATATGGTAAAACTTGCCATTTTCCTCTTCATGTTCTACTTCAATGTCTGAGAGCGCACCATCGTGTGTACACCAGTTCACCATGTAGTTGCCACGAACAATCAGCCCATCATTGTAGAGTTTTACAAATGCCTCTTTCACCGACTTTTGGAGTCCTGCATCCATAGTGAAACGCTCTCTCTTCCAAGCAGGACTTACTCCCATATGGCGAAGTTGTTCTGTCATAATGCCCGCAGATTCGGCTTTCCATTTCCAAGCACGTTCTAAAAAGGCTTCACGACCGATGGCTTCTTTGGTTGTGCCTTCTGCAAGGAGTTGTTTTTCTACAACATTTTGTGTCGCAATTCCTGCATGGTCTGTTCCCGGTTGCCAGAGTGTTTTGTACCCATCCATACGTTTATAACGAGTGATAATGTCTTGAAGTGTAAAGGTAAGTGCATGACCAATGTGCAAACGTCCTGTGACATTTGGTGGAGGCATCATAATAGAGAAGTTTTTTCCCTCTTCTTGAATAGCTTTGTTGCCATCTACTTCGAAGTATTTACGACTTTCCCAAATTTGGTAGTATTTGTTTTCTGTTTCTTGTGGATTGTATCTGTTATTTGACATATAATCGCCTTAAATAAATTGCGCGATTATAGCCAAAAAGGGGTGAGAATATGCTTAGATGCCTGTAACTCTTTTCTTTATAGCGATTTTATCATCATACATATTTTTATCTGCAAGTTCGATAGTTTTTGCAAGTGCATCTCCTTGTTTATATGGAGTGACACCAAATGAAAAACTAACAGTAAATTTTGAATCATGTGCTTTGAGTTTTTTACTAATGACATCTTCTCTGATTTTTGTTAGCGTATTGAGGGCATATTGCATAGAATTTCTTGCCTCAAACATCACTAAAAATTCATCGCCACCATAACGTACAACATGTGCACGTGTGCTTTTGAGTTGATTTGCAATGAAAATGAGTACTTTGTCCCCAATGATATGCCCATGAATGTCATTGACTTGTTTAAAATAATTCAAATCAATGAGTGCGAGCATTCCATCTTCTTTAAGTGTTTCATTATCTTCATCTAAGTAGGTGTCATGGAGCCATTTTCGGTTGTTTGCACGGGTGAGTTCATCTTTATAGACGGCTTCTTTGAGTTTTTCTATTTCATGTTTTAGCTTTTGTGTCTCTTCCAAAACTTGATTTAAACTTGCTTCATCTTTTTCTTTAATGGCAGAGATTGCTTTGCTTGTATTTTTTGTGAGTGTATTTGCACTTTGTGAGGCTTCTGTTTGTAAATCTGTGAGATTACTACATTCAAGTTGCATTAAATCTACAGACAAGTTTTTCTCGTTTTCAATGACTTCATGGTGCTCAGAAGCAAATTTTTCAAAGAGAGAAGCATAGATACTCGGTGTGACGATATCCATTTGGTCAATGGAGGCTTTTGTCTCATTGGTGATGATTTTAAGCATGCTATTATCTGGCATTTATGAAAAGTCCTTTGTTGTTTTTTGGCATTATAGCAAAATTATATTATAAAGACAATTTAGAGACATGAATTTTTAGAGCTACCTTTAACAAAATATTGGTATACTTTCAGCCCTAAAATTTGGAGGAAGTAAAGTTATGGCATTATCTCGTCTCAATCCAGAGCAGTATGCAGCTGCAACTTCAAAAGCTTCCAAAAATCTTATTATTGCCTCAGCAGGTACTGGAAAAACTTCCACTATTGTCGGTCGTATCGCCTATTTGTTGCAAAACAATGTCCAAGCACATGAGATACTTTTACTCACCTTTACGAACAAAGCAGCCGCAGAAATGGTGGAACGTGTGGCAGAGTTTTTTGGGAAAAATGTTGCAAGTAAGATTGATGCAGGGACTTTTCATGCTGTGAGTTACCGTTGGTTAAAAAAATATGACAAGCGTGTCGTTTTGAAACAACAAAGGGAGTTAAAAACACTTTTTCGCAGTGTGCATGAAAAACGCAACTTCAACCGTATAGATGTTGAAGAGACACCGTATGGAGGCAATCATCTGTATGATTTGTACTCTTTTTACCAAAATACAGAACTGCAAAAAGATTTTGAAACATGGATAAAAGAAAATTACACAGAACATGAGCATTTTGCGATGATTTATGCAGATATAGTCGATGAGTTTGAGGCACTTAAACGTGAGTATGGTTTTGTGAATTTTAATGACTTGCTTTTAAATTTTCGTACAATGTGTGAGACCACGACACTTGGGTATAAAGAGGTCTTGGTTGATGAGTACCAAGATACGAATGCCTTGCAGGGGACATTAGTAGATGCCATGAACCCTCCTTCACTTTTTTGTGTGGGTGATTATGATCAAAGTATTTATGCTTTTAATGGAGCAGATATTGGGATAATAGGCAATTTTAGTAAAAAATTTCCTGATGCGAAAGTACATACCCTTACAAAAAATTATCGTTCTTCTGCACCTATTTTATCTTTAGCAACACGAGTAATAGAGCATAATGAGCGCATTTACCCTAAAAAGTTAGAAGTAACACGTGATTTTCCTGCACAAGCTCCAAAGCTTCTCGTTTATGAAGAACTTTTTGACCAGTACCATGCCATGGCAGCCATGATACGTGATACCCAAACGCAACATGAAGATATAGCCGTTATTTTCCGAAACAACTCCTCCGCTGATGGTATAGAAGTAGGACTTCGAGAACTTGATATACCATGTAAACGCAAGGGAGGCACAAGTTTTTTTGATGCTCGCGAAGTGAAAGCAGTGTTAGATCTTTATACACTCTTAGTCAATGAGTCTGATATGATGGCATTTATTCATATTTTTGAGTTTGCTCGGGGGATTGGTAGTGCTGTGGCAAAAGAGTTGTATAGTGCTTTAAAAACTGTAGGTAATGGGAGCATGTTTTATGGACTCTATGCACCTGATGAGAGCATACGAAACCCTTTTGAAAAACGCAAGCTCAATGCACAACTCGGACTCTTTGATGAGTTTGCAGAGTTAGGGGCTGTTGGGAAGTATGCGAAGCTTGGGTTTGAGGCAAAATTTATGAAAAATCCAGTTCTTAAGCATCCAAAACTCACAAAAGAGAGTGCGACTTTTTTGCATAATTTTTACCTTTTGTATAGAGATTTAAAAGGGATTAAACAGCCCAAAACTATTGTAAGAAAAATTGCAGCTTCTGCACTCTTTACTTATATTATAGATTTGCTTGCAACAAAAAGAGCAACACTCAAAGATGGGAGTGTGGATGAAAAGCAAAAGAGTGAAGCACAAACACGCATCACAAGGAAAATGCTCCTGCTTGAAGAACTTGCCAAGCCTTACAGTGAGCATGAACGTTTTTTAAACGCAATGATTTTAGGCTCTTCTGATTTAACGCAAGGGGAGGGTGTAAACCTTTTGAGTGTTCATGCTTCTAAAGGTTTAGAGTATAAGGAAGTGTATGTGGTTGATTTGATGGATGGGCGATTTCCAAACCGTAAATTGATGCAAAGAGGTGGGAGTTTAGATGAAGAACGCCGTCTTTTTTATGTTGCAGTGACACGAGCCAAAGATATATTGTACTTAAGTTATGCAAAGTATGATAAAATAAAAAAACAAAACTTTATGCCTTCGCAGTTTTTATATGAAGCTGGTTTGGTTCCTAAAGATGAAGCATATAAAAAGATGGTTTTAAGTGCCATGGAAAAGGAAGAATAGATGAGTACAGTAAAAAAAATATGGATAGCCGCCGCAGTTTTTGTAACGATAATGGTGGGATTTTCAGTAGCCATTATACAAATGTCAGGGTACAATACCGAGTATGCAGCCCCTCAAAAACCAGTTACCACAAAGATGATTATGAAATGTGGTGAAGGCAAATGTGGTGCGAGTATGATGGAAGAGGTACCGGCGAAAAAATAAGACTTAGACCTAAAGTCTTATTTTTCGAACTTCTCTAAAGTAAGTATGCCCCAAATAGATGACATAAAATACCGACGCAAATAAGATGACAAAGGGAATGAGCGAGATTAAGTAAAGCCCTAAGGTTTTTAAACGCAGTTTACTTGCTTGAAAGAATTTGATTTTGAGTGCTTCATCGCGTGTGCATATGTTTGATGAGACATCATAAGTCATCATTTTATGAAAAAAGTAGTAGAGTGGTAGATTAAACGCAAGCACATTTAAAAGTGGGATGAAGTAGACAGGAATGAGTACGAAAAAAAGTAAAAGCATAATGGCTATCCACTTGAATGTAAGAAATAAGCCCTCAAAAACATTAGAGTACCCAATCATTTCTACATCAGGATAGTGTTTTTTCTGGAGTTCTTTGAGAATGAGATGTGTTAAAAACCCTATGACTAACAGGGTGATAAAAACAGAAAGGTAGAGTGTTAAAAAACTGCCGATGGTATAAACTAAAAAAGAGGCTATCCAAGATGTAATAGCACTGCTCATTAAAAACTTAATAATTGCAGTACCTTGCAGGGTTGCTGCAAAACTCTCAGTGTGAGGAATGCCATTGTCTATGGTGGTTTGTGTCGATGCTACATTCATGGTCCCGAGTTGATCAAGCCCAATTCCTGCAATAACAAAAAAAAGTACATATAAAATCAGCATACTCAGTATAAAAGGTATGAGAGAATATTTTAGCATATTGCCACTGAAAAGGTCTTTTATACTGAGTGCGAGTGTGCTTTGTTGGTCGTTCATCTATAAATTTTCCTCTATAATTTTGAGTGCTTTTTGTATTTTATCTTGTTGCATTGCAAGTGCTAGCATCATGTTTATTTTCATCATTTTCTTCAAAGTTTTTACTAGAGTTACTTGTATGCTATTTTATACTTTTAAAGTGAATGAAAAATATTTCTCACAAAAATGATTCCAATATTTGTACATTTGTTATGTGTTATACAGCTACTTTGTGATGTTCATTCTGAATAAGTTTATCTGCTAACCAAGTTTTAATGATGGCTTGACGACTTACTCCAATATGTTGTGCTTCTTCATCAAGTTTTTTAACCATCCAAGTTGGAAAGTCAATATTGATTCTTTTAGGTTCTAAGTTTGGTCTTCTTATTGTTGATAAATCAAGATATTCAATTATATCTTCTTCATTATCATCAAATATTTTATCAAATTCTTCAGCTTTCATAGATTTCAATCTCCTTCTTTCTTGCTCTTCGTGCAGAGATAATTCTAATTTTCTCTTTCTCACGCATAGTTGTTACAACAGTATAAAACTTGCTATTGATTTTTCCAATATTGATAAATCTTTCTTCATCTTCATAAGGTGTTAAGATTTCAACCATTCTATCATCATTCCAAAG
>WFQD01000102.1 GCA_015487265.1 Sulfurimonas sp.
ATTTATAACTGTTCAAATTCCAGAAATAATTGATCAAAAAAACAAAACAGCTTATGAGTATGTTACAAAAATATTAAAAAAAGAGCCTACTATTTATGAAATTACAAAAGAAAGGATAAAAAAAGGATCACAACAAATAAGAAATGAACTTTTAAAAAATGTTGCAAAAGATATAAGTGATTATGACTTAGGGTTTAAAATTTTTGAAACAACTGCATTATTAGATAATCCTCTTGAAAAGATGGATAAATTTGATGAAGAGACTCCTAAACTTTTTGACGCAACTACTCTTGCAGAGGATGAGTTTGATGCAATTTTAACTACATGGAAAGTTCATGATGGTATGAAGCTCACTGATGAGCTTAAAGCGGTAACTTTTAAAGAGTATGAAGCATATTATGGAGATAAAAAGCTTTATTTTGTACATAGTGGATTTTCTACAGATGATTTGAAAGAACTTATCAAAAAGCTCGATGAGGATAAAACCTTTGAGCCAAACAAACTTATACTATTTGGATATACATTTGATAGTAAATACCAAAGAGAGATAAGTGAAGCACTTGATAGCTATACAAATAAAAAGTCTATTGAGATCGATATGATCGTTAGGTATTAAAATGGCTGGATTTAACTTTGAAAGGGATTTAGCACATCAAAGAGAAGCTGTAGAGTCTGTTATAAAGCTTTTTGATGATGTAGGAGCAAAAGAGCTAAAAAACAGAGCCCAAGCAAATATATCAAACCCATTTATAAAATTTAGTGGCAATAAATTTCATACAAATTTAACAAAAGTTCAAGAGTATAACGGTATAGATAAAAAGTACTATAAAAAAGGAAGTAATGTACTTGATATCTCTATGGAAACAGGTACTGGGAAAACCTATACTTATACTAAAATGATGTTTGAACTCAACAAACATCTAAATCAATCAAAATTTATAGTTATAGTTCCAACACTTTCTATTAAAGCTGGAACAGTAAGCTTTTTAAATGCTAAGGCCACTAAAGAGCATTTTAGGCAAGAGTATAATCGTGAAATAAAAACTTACATAGTAGAGAGTAAAAAAAATAAGAAAAATAAAAAAGATTATATGCCTCAAGCTGTAAGAGAGTTTGTAGAAGTTCATAGTGTTCCTGATAAAAAGATCCATATACTTATTATAAATCAAGGGATGATTAACTCTGATACAATGGATAAAACTTATGATGTAAATCTATTTGATATATATAACATTCCTTTTAAAGCATTAGCTTCAGTGCAACCCATTGCAATCGTTGATGAACCACATAAGTTTAAAACAGATAATAAAACATGGAAAAATATAGAGAAGTTTGAAGCTCAATGGATTTTTAGATACGGTGCTACTTTTGATGGGAAAGAGGAGAACCTTTTATATAAACTTAGTGCTGTAGATGCCTTTAATCAAGATTTGGTAAAAGGTGTAGTGACTTTTGTAGAAGAGTTTAGTGATGGGCAAAACGCTATTGTAAAGCTTAAAGAATCAAATTCTAAAGAAGCTATTTTTGAAGTAAGTGAAAACGGTAAAAAGCGTGAAGTAACTATCGGTAAAAAAGAGAGCATGAGCAAAGTTCATAGTGAGATGAATGATGTAACAGTAGATAATCTAAAGAGAAATTGTGCAGTACTTTCAAACGGTTTGGAAGTTACTCCTAAAACACATATTAACCCTTACTCTTACTCTGAATCTATCCAAGATAAAATGATGCAAAAAACGATTAACAATCATTTTGAGTTAGAGAGAAAACTACTTACAAGAGAAGTAAAGATAAAGCCACTTAGTTTATTTTTTATCGATGATATTGAAGGGTATAGAGATGGACATCAAATAGCAGGATCACTTAAAACTAAGTTTGAAAGATTAGTAAAAGCATGTATAGAAAAGCTTCTTGAAGATGAAACAGATGAGTTCTATAGAGAGTATTTAAAAAAATCATTAGCAAATTTATCACTTACTCACGGTGGATACTTTTCAAAAGATAATAGTGAAACAAGTGAAGAGATAGAAAAAGAAATAAACGAGATACTTCATGATAAAGAGGAATTATTAAGTCTTGATAATCCTAGGCGGTTTATCTTCTCAAAATGGACGTTAAGAGAAGGGTGGGATAATCCAAATGTTTTTCAAATCTGTAAACTTCGTTCAAGTGGAAGTGTAACTTCAAAACTTCAAGAAGTAGGACGTGGTCTCCGACTTCCTGTGAATGAGTTTATGTCAAGGGTTAAAGAGGAACAATTTGAGCTTAACTACTATGTAGACTTTACAGAAAAAGATTTTGCACAAAGTTTAGTAGATGAAATAAATAGTAAATCAGAAGCTAAAATTATTGAAAATCCAACTAAGTTGACGGATGATTTAATATCTAAAATTTTAACTCATTATGAAATAGACGAAGAAGAACTATTAAAAACTTTAGATGAGATGGAAGCTATTAAGCGAAACAATGATTTTCAAGATGGTGGATGGGAAAAACTAAAAGAAAAATATCCTGCTATAGTTGTAGCTAGCGATGGACTAAAAAACAATAAAGTACGAAATGGCAACGAACCAAAGAAAAAAACAACTATAAGAGCTGGAAAATATCAAGAACTAAAAGAGCTTTGGGAAACAATTAATCAAAAAGTTGTATTAGAATACAAGATAGAGAATGAAGATAAGTTTTATGATCTATTAATGGGCTATTTAAAAGAGAATATTAAAAAATTTAAAGAGCAAGGTGTAGAAACTCATACAAGAAAAATAGAGTTTGAAAATAGCGTTGCATACTATAAAGAGATAGAATCTTTGAATGATGATATTTTACCAATTTCTTATATGAAATACAGTGAGTTTTTGATTGAGCTAGCAACTGTGTTAAAAGTAAATATTAATACCTTGCATAAAGTCTTTTATGATCTAAAAGATGAATTAAACATCAATTTATACCTTAATATGCAAACTATTAGAACTATAAGAGGTGGATTTAATAAATACCTTTTAGATCATGCTTTTGCTGATTTTAAAATTGGGTATAACAAAATATCAAATACTATGCATCTTCATCCTACAGTATTTACAGATAAAGATGGTAAGCCATTAAAAGAGATAGACTCATCAGCTGTTGGAGTTGTTGAGGGAAGTAGTGCAGATAGAGTAGCAGATAATTATCTCTTTGAAGAAGTGTTTTTTGATTCTGAGTTAGAAAGAGAAAATATCACTACCCAAATAGCACAAATAACAGTATTTACAAAAATCCCAAAAAACTCTATAAAAATACCTGTTGCAGGTGGAGGAACTTATTCTCCTGACTTTGCTTATGTACTCAAAAGTCAAGATGGAAAGCAAACTTTAAATCTCATAGTAGAGACTAAAAACAAAGATAAAAGAGATTTATATATTGATGAGAAAAAGAAAATTGCCCATGCACAAGAGCTTTTCAAAAGCATAAACAGTGATATTGAAGTGAAGTTTGAAACACAGTTTAAAAGTGAGAAAATGAAAGAGATTATTAAAAGTATAGTTTAATATTAGATATAGGTAAAATATGAATAAGATAGATTTTAGTGAAATTGATAGTAATGATATTATACAGGCTTTTGAGAGATATGATGAATTAAAAGCAAAAGGTGAATTAAACAATAATAGGCAGGCAAAAGATTATTTACTATTTTGGAATAGTAAAGAATATCCTCATAAATATGTTGTTGGAATTGCATATGGATTAAAATATAATCAAAGCTTTCTTGATCATAGCCTATATAATTCAACTGGTAATCATAAAGCAAGTGCACAATGGTGTATAGAAAAAAATGGATTTATTTTATATGC
>WFQD01000103.1 GCA_015487265.1 Sulfurimonas sp.
AAATCAATCTGCATGGTTTTTTCAATATGAAAAAGATAGACAAGTAGATGATATAGAATCCTTATGGAAACTATTTGATGAAATCCTGAGTGATCAAATAACAGCCCAAACATTTAATAGATGTTTGGAAATCGGTCAAGTGAGAAATAATTTGTCCTTTGGTTTATTTTGGCTTGATTCTGATAAATATATATCAATTGATAGTTCTACAAAAGAGTTCATTAGAGAATATTTGGATTGGTATAATGGAGAGGATCTCAATCAATTAGAGTATGAAGGCTATTTTAGAATTCTTAATGATTTAAAACTAAAGTTTCCAAACAAAAGTTTTTATGAAATTGTTGCCTTTCCAGATCTGGAGCCTGAGCCTGTTGAGAATCAGTATATTTTTGTACCAAGAGATGAAAACCAATTTAAAACATTAGCTTTGAAACACGGTAAAATATTAGTAAAAGTATTAAAGAATAATACATTGATAGATTCCTTTGAAAGAAATGTTAGAACTTATTGGCAAGGTAGTTGTAAAAATCAAATTGAAACGATGAGTCAAATTAGGGATACTTACTCAAGGGGATATACTATTGAGGTAAGTGTTATAAAACCTATAACTATGGAAAATAAAATCCTCTACGGACCTCCAGGTACAGGAAAGACGTACAAATTACAGAAGTTTCAAAAACAATATGATGATAGATATACAACAGTAACTTTTCACCAAAGTTACGGATATGAAGATTTTGTAGAAGGTTTAAAAGCAAAAATCAATGATAATGGTGATGTTTACTATAAAGTTGAAAAAGGAATTTTTAGAGATATTTGTGAAAGAGCTCAAAAAGATCCTGATAATAATTATGCAATTTTTATAGATGAAATTAACAGGGGAAATATCTCTAAAATTTTTGGTGAGCTTATTACTCTTATTGAAATATCAAAAAGAGGTATGGAGGTACAGTTGCCATATAGTAAAGAGAAGTTTAGTGTGCCTAAAAACCTTTCAATTATTGGAACTATGAACACAGCAGATAGGAGTATTGCTGTTTTAGATACTGCACTTAGAAGAAGATTTGAATTTGAAGAGATGATGCCAGAACCATATCATGAAGATATTTCAGATGATATTGAAGGAATCAATCTTCAAGAACTTTTAACTCAGATCAATGATAGGATTGAATACCTTTATGATAGAGATCATATGATAGGTCATGCATACTTTATTGACTGCAACTCTTTTGAAGAGTTGCAAAACAGATTCAAGGATAAAGTGATACCACTTTTACAAGAGTACTTTTATGATGATTGGGAAAAAATCAATTTAGTATTCAATAATAACGACTTTATAGATAACAGCACTAGATATAACCAGCGTGAATTATTTTCAAATTGTGAAATAGACGATTTTGAAGATGAAAAAATTCTCTATAAGTTAAATAAAAATGCCTTAAAACTTCAAGATGAGTATAAAAAAATATACGAATGATTTTTAAAGAATATGATTTAATCACTAAAGACAACCTACCAGCAAAAGCATTTAAACATTTAAAAAAGTTTGCTTCTTATGAAGAAAATAATATTTTTATAGATGTGGCTCGTGGTGGTAATGCTTTACGATTAAAAAATTATGTTGGTATTATTGTTACTCAAGATGGAACCGTTATAGAAGTTTTACCAAAAATATATGATAGTGAGGAGAATGATACTGAAACAAAAAACATTCTCCTAAAAATGCTTAAAACACTCAAAAATTCTCCTTTCAAAAAGCTCAGTAAAACATCTTTACAAACTACAAATATGAGTATATTTGAAATATTCATATCAATGTTTTTGGATGAATTAACAGAGCTAGTCAAAAAAGGGATTAAAGCTGACTATCTATCAAAAGAGGAAAATTCCACATTTTTAAAAGGAAAGATCAAGCTCAATACCCATTTGCAAAAGAACCTGCTTAACAAGGAAAAGTTTTATATCGAGTTTGATGAATACTCTACAGATAGAGCTGAGAATAAGCTGATTAAAAGCACTATGCAAAAGCTCTATCAAATTTCAAATTCACTGAAAAACAAACAAAGATTACGTGAATTTCTTTTTATATTTGATGATGTGAAGAGCTCAAAAAATATAGGCAGTGATTTTAAAAAATGCAAAAATGATAGATCTATGATACATTATGTAGAGACCCTAGAATGGTGTAAAATCTTTCTAAACAATGAAAGTTTTTGTCCATATAAGGGTGAAAAACATGCGCATGCTCTTCTTTTTGATATGAATTTACTGTTTGAATCTTACGTCGCTTATTATTTTAAGAAAAATTATAGAGATAGAAAAGTCAAAACGCAAGATAAGCAATATAAACTCATAGAGTCACCCAAATTGTTTCAACTCAAGCCTGATATAGTTATTGATAACAATATCGTTATGGACACAAAATGGAAAGTGATAGATAGCCGAAAAAATAATTTTAATATTTCTCAATCTGACCTATATCAGATGTATGCTTATGGAAAGAAATACAACTCCAGTAATATTTATCTGATTTATCCTAAATCTGAGAACTTTTTATCTTCACTGCAAAAGCCGTATAAGTATGATGATAGTTTGAATCTGTATGTTCTGTGTTTTGATTGTAAAAACTATAATTTTGATTTTACACTATCATGAAAATCCATCTAAACATCTTCTACATTATTACACTTTTTGTTTTGTAATCTTTATATTTTATGAGTAGTTATTATTGCACTTTGGTTTATAGAAATTTATTACACGGTGAATATTTGTAAACTATCTTGTATTTACTGTATACACGATCATATGGCTTATTACACTAGAATATTATCAAATAAAAGTATTCGCATTATCTGTGGTGCCGTGGCTGAGGATGTGCACCATATCTCACACCAATCCTTAGCTGACAAAGCCGGTTTTATTGGGCATTTTCATAAAGACAACAAACACAATCTCGTGCCGTTGTGTAAAGAGCACCATAAAGAGATTCATGATGG
>WFQD01000104.1 GCA_015487265.1 Sulfurimonas sp.
CTCCAAAGGTGTGAATGTTTGGAATGCTCCTTCAGGAGATTTATATATGCTTGTAACAGTTCCCGAATCAGCAGTCAATAAAAAGGTCAAAGAGACTATAAAACATGGGAGTAGTCTCAAAAATGACAATGCCCTCTGGCAACAGTTTCAATCCAAACAAGCACTCGAGAGTTTAGACAAAGAATTCCCTACAGACTAAGCCTCACTAAATTTAGCTATAATTGCACTTATAATTATAGCTAAGGTCACTTCATGAAAAAAATCGCCATTATCGGTCGCCCAAATGTTGGGAAAAGTTCACTCTTCAATCGTCTTATTAAAAAACGAGATGCCATTACCTCGGACCTCGCTGGAACAACACGTGATGTGAAACGCAGAACGATTGCCATTATGAACAAAGAAGCCCTCCTTCTTGATACAGGAGGACTTGACAAAGGGTGTGAACTCTTTGATAAAATCAAAGAAATGTCTCTTAAAGCCGCTTATGCAGCAGACATCATTTTATATATGGTTGATGGAAAAGGCATCCCTGAAGATGAAGATAAAAAACTCTTTTATGAACTCCAAGCCATGGGCAAAGATATAGCCCTTGTAGTCAATAAAATAGATAATGACAAAATGAAAGAGAAACTTTGGGATTATTATGAGTTTGGAACGGGAGATATTTTTGGAATTTCAGTTTCGCATAACCGTAATACTGTAGAACTTTTTGAGTGGATTGCCGATAAAATTCCTGAGAGTGACACCATCCAAGAAGAGGAAGAAGAAACACTCCAAATCATTGAACCAGAAGAAATCTCAGATGAAGACTTTTTTGCCAATCTCGAAAATGAGCAAGAGGATGATTACACTTACTGGGATGAAGATGAGATGGATGGCATCGTTGAAGATGATACCATATTTGGAAACAATGACCGTATTAAAGAGTTTGATGAAGAAGATGTCAATCACATCAAAATCGCCATTATTGGACGAACAAATGTTGGAAAATCGTCCCTACTCAATGCCCTTTTAGGAGAAGAACGCTCCGTTGTGAGTAGTGTTGCGGGAACTACCATTGACCCTATTGATGAGACGATTAATTATAAAGACAAACAAATTACCTTTGTCGATACCGCAGGACTTCGCCGTCGTGGGAAAATTGTAGGCATAGAAAAGTATGCCCTCATGCGAACAACTGAAATGCTAGAAAATGCAAACATGGCACTTGTTGTTTTAGATGCAAGTGAGCCTTTTTTAGACCTCGATGAGAAAATAGCAGGGCTTGTTGATAGTAATCGACTCTCATGTATTATAGTGCTCAACAAATGGGACATTGCCAAACGCAGTGAGCATGACAAAATCATCAAAGAAGTGCGCGATAGATTCAAATTTTTAGCCTTTGCTCCTATTTTAACACTCTCAGCACAAACACATCTTAGAGTCGATAAACTCCATGATATGATTTTAGAAATCAACGAAAACTACTCACAACGCATTCCAACTTCTAAAATTAATGAAGTCATAGAAAAAGCCCTCCGTCGTCACACCCTCCCAAGTGTCAGTGGACAAGTCATTCGTATTTATTATGGCACACAATACGAAACACGACCGCCAAAAATTGCCATTATTATGAATAAACCAAGTGGATTGCATTTTACTTATAGACGCTATTTGGTCAATAAAATGAGAGAAGCCTTTAACTTTAGTGGGACACCGCTTCTTTTTAAAGCAAAAAAACGCGGAGAGAAGTAAAAAATTACTTCTCTAAAATGGTTTAAGTACTACCATAGCGACAATAAGAAGCATTAAAACTGTAGGAATTTCATTATACATTCTAAAAAATTTTCCACTTTTCGTGCATCTATCTTCTAAAAATGCAATTCTGTACCTATTCATCGAATAAAAAAAGATAATCAATAGTGCTAAAAAGAAAAGTTTTGCATGAAGCCAGCCACCACTAAAACCAATTTGGTAAATTAAAAATAAGCCACTGAGTATGGTTGCCCACATGGCAGGCACTCCGATATATTTAAACAGCTTCATCTCTTGGACTTTTGCGACTTCTACAAACCCTGTATTGTCAATATTTTCTGCATGATACACAAACAGTCTCGGCAGGTAAAAAAGAACAGCAAACCACGAGATAAAAGAGATTACATGAAACCAGAGTGTCCATGCATACATTAAAGTGTCTCTAAATCTTTAATAGAACTCGCTTTGTGGGATACAACTTTATCGTGAAAACGACGGAGTGCTTTACATGCTCTGTCTATTGACAAATCAATGGCAGCATCTAAAACATCATCTCCTTGAGAGATTACAATAGGCTGTGCATGAGCGATTTTGATGTCAAACTCAACCATAACACCTTTTTTCTCTTTTGCAACAATACAATTAATACTTGTAATATCTAAAGAGTATTTTCTAAAAGCCTCAACAGCCGAACTAATATGTGCTTTTGTAGCCTCTGTAAGGGTTACATCTTTTGCGCGAATTTGTAAGTTCATTGTAAATCCTTTGATAAAGAATCTTTTTGACTCTTTATGTCTATAGGTATAGTAACAAAACGAAGCTGAAATTGGTATAATACGGAAAAAATTTGAGGAAATATGAGAGAATGAGAGTATTAACAGGTATACAACCCTCTGGAGACTTACATATTGGAAACTATTTTGGTTCTATCAAACAGATGGTCGATGCACAAAAGAGTAGTGAAACATTTGCGTTTATCGCCAACTATCATGCAATGAGCAGTGGCAATGGTGGCGAAGCCCTTGCCAAGCTTACCATGCAAACAGCAACGGACTTTTTGAGTTTGGGCATTGACCCTGAAAAATCCACTTTTTGGGTGCAATCAGATGTGAAAGAAGTTTTAGAGCTTTACTGGATTCTCTCTGCGTTTACCCCGATGGGACTCCTTGAACGTGCCCATAGCTACAAGGACAAAACAGCCAAAGGCATCGCTGCAAACCATTCACTTTTTTCTTACCCTGTCCTCATGGCAGCCGATATTTTACTCTACTCTCCCGACATTATCCCTGTGGGTAAAGACCAAATCCAACATGTAGAGATTGCTCGTGATATTGCGATTAAGTTTAACAATGCGTATGGAGACATCTTTAAAATCCCAGAGTTTAAAGTAGAAGAAAATGTAGCCACAGTCCCAGGAACTGATGGGCAAAAGATGTCAAAAAGTTACAAAAATACTGTGAATATTTTTGGTGAAGAGAAAAAGCAACTCAAAACCATCAAAAAAATTGTCACAGAACAAGTAGCCCTTGAAGCACCAAAAGAGTATGCAAACTGTAATGTTTACAACATGGCAAAACTTTTTTTAAACGCAGAGGAACTCACTGCACTACAAAATCGCTACACAGCAGGTGGTGAAGGGCATGGACATTTTAAACTCTATTTAGCTGAAGTGATGTGGGATTATTTTGCGCCTTACAGAGAAAAACGCGACTACTACCTCAAAAACCAAAATGAAGTAAGAGAAATTTTACAAAATGGTGCAAATAAAGCCAGAAATATAGCCGCACCTATGATGGAAAAAATTAGAACAGCTACAGGTATAGCTTACTAAGAGAGGTTTTACCCTCTTTGTCTATCGAGCCAGACCATCAGTCCTTTTTGTGCATGGAGTCTGTTTTCTGCTTCATCAAAAACAATTTGAGCATGCCCCTCAAGGACAGATTCACTCACCTCTTGCCCTCTGTAAGCTGGGAGACAGTGTAAAAACTTTGCATCTTTGGCAGCGATACACATCATCAAATCATCCACCATAAACCCATCAAAATCTTTGATGCGTTGCTCTTTTTCATCCTCTTGTCCCATAGAAGCCCAAGTATCTGTTGTCACTATAGTTGCACCTTTTACCGACTCTTTTGGGTCATGACACACACGAATAACGGCACCACTTTTTTTAGCAATTTGCATCCCCTCTTCAAGAACTTTTGCATCCACTTCATACCCTTGTGGTGTCGCAATTCTTAGCTCAAAGCCAAGTTTTGCCGCAAGCATAATCCACGAGTGTGTCATGTTGTTTCCGTCACCAACATATGCCACAACCAAATCTTTTTCAAGTCCATACTCTTTTATAGTCATATAATCCGCAAGCAGTTGCACAGGGTGGTAAGAGTCTGTGAGTCCGTTAATGACAGGAACTTTTGAGTAAGAGGCAAACTCCTCTATCATGGAGTGTGCAAAGGTACGAATCATCACCATATCACACATACTGGAGATAACACGGGCAGTATCTTTGACAGGTTCACCGCGCCCTAAGTGGATGTCACGATTACTCAAAAAAAGTGCATGCCCCCCAAGTTGGTACATTCCCGTCTCAAAACTCACACGCGTTCGTGTTGAACTTTTTTCAAAAATCATCGCTAAGGTTTGGTTTTCTAACTCTTTATTATAAATACCATTTTTCAAATTTTTCTTGATTGCTAACCCAATATCAACAATCTCTAAAATTTCTTCTTTTGTATAATCTTTGAGTGTTAAAAAATGTCTCATTTTCTGTTCCTATTTTTGGAGTAATTTTGCCACTTCTTTTGCATGGTAAGAGATAATAATATCTGCCCCCGCACGTTTAAACGCAACCATCGTTTCCATCACAACCCGTTCATAGTCTATCAAGTCATTCATCCCCGCAAACTTGAGCATTGCGTACTCTCCGCTCACATTATAAACAGCCATTGGTAAGTGTGTGTTATCTTTAATTTCACGGACAATATCAAGATATGCAAGAGCAGGTTTTACCATTAAGATGTCAGCCCCTTGTGCCTCATCGCTCACACTCTCTGCAATCGCCTCTCTTCGGTTTGCCGGGTCCATTTGGTAACTTGCACGGTCTCCAAAACTCGGTGTAGATTCCGCAACATCACGGAATGGTCCATAGTAGCCACTTGCAAACTTTGTAGAGTATGCCATAATCGGCAAGTTTTCATACCCTGCTCCATCAAGCGCCGTTCTAAGAGTTTCTATAATCCCATCCATCATCCCAGATGGGGCTATCATGTCGGCACCTGCTTTTGCATGGACAAGGGCTTGTTGTCCTGAGAGTTCTAAGGTTGCGTCATTATGCACTGTTTCATGTTCTTCATCAATTATCCCACAATGCCCATGATCGGTGTACTCACAAAAACATAAATCTGTCACAACAAACATATCAG
>WFQD01000105.1 GCA_015487265.1 Sulfurimonas sp.
AAATAAATTCTTATTTGAAGGTCCTCCTGGTACAGGTAAAACTGAAACAGCTAAACAACTTGCAAGAATACTTGAAAGAGAATTATTTATAGTAGATTTTGACTCTGTTATAGACAGTAAACTGGGACAAACTTCTAAAAATATATCCTTACTTTTCAAGGAAATCTCTTCAGTGTCAAATCCAGATAAAGTTATTATTCTTTTTGATGAGATAGATTCTATAGCGATTGATAGAATTAATTCAAATGATTTAAGGGAAATGGGTAGAGCAACTTCTTCTGTTTTAAAAGGATTAGACAGCTTAAATAATAATATTGTCTTAATTGCAACTACTAATTTATATAAAGCATTTGATAAGGCATTGTCAAGAAGATTTGATGCTATTATTGATTTTAGCAATTATACAAAACAAGATCTTATTGAAGTTGGTGAAGCTATTTTAAATGATATGTTGCAGAAATTTAAATTTACAGGAAGAAATATCAGGTTGTTTAAAAAAATACTTGAAAGCATGGATGTAATACCATATCCTGGAGAACTTAAAAATCTCATAAAGACTTCAATAGCATTTAGTGATCCTAGTAATGAATATGATTATTTAAAAAAACTATATATTAATGTTACTAAAACCGGTGAAAGTATGGATTTAAAATATATGCAAAATAAAGGCTTCACTGTTAGAGAAATTGAGATTTTGACAGGAATATCAAAAAGTCAAGTTTCTAGAGAGTTAAAGGAGTAACATTGAATAACCTGTTAGAATTAAAAGGAAGATTTGAACAAGCTTCTAGATCAACAGATGGATTTGGTGCACCTAATTTACCTGTAGGTCAATCTGTAAATGTATCAAAATTACAAAATTTACTAAAAAATTTAAAAGAGCTCAAAGAGTATTGGGAAAGTCAAGATCTACTTCCAGGAGTACTTATTTCAGTACACTATATTAAAGTTGCCGCTAAAAGCAATAGGATACAAGCTCTTTTAGGAAATAATTCAAATAGACCTAATAGTTCTATCGTAGGTGCCAAATTTTCACTTGATGCTTCTCCCAAGCATATTATTACACATTATGTATCAAGAGATATTTTAAATGAATCGATACAAAGACTAACTGATAGTATTAATATTTTAAATCAACAGTTTAATGGAGAAATTGACCATGATACAATTGATAAAGTTAATAATAAAAAGATTTCTTATACTCATAAAACAATTTTTAAAACAAATTTTCTTAATGTCATTGTAGATGCATATTATGTTGAAAAGTTTGATATATCTATTGAAGATGCAATATTTGAACAAGATGCAATTATTACTATATATAAAACAGATGTAAAAACAACACAACTTTTGGAAAAAATAGGAATAAACATTCTCTCTAGCCGTATTATGGATGAAACAACTATTTTATTGAGACCTGATGAACTAGAAATCTTAAAGACAAAAGCTCCGTTTTTAATATCTATGGCAGTTAGTGATTTATCTGAAATTACAAAAGATGATTTTGATTTTATTGAAGATGGTATTATAACTATCGACTCCCCCAAAAATGAGCCAACAATTGGAGTGATTGATACACTTTTTGATGAAAGAGTATATTTTTCAGAGTGGGTTGAATATACCAATATGCTATCTATTGATATACCTGTGTCTGAAAGTGATAAAGAACACGGTACAGCAGTTTCTTCAATAATTGTAGATGGACCAGCTTTTAATCCTCATTTAGATGATGGATGTGGTAGATTTAGAGTTAGACATTTCGGAGTAGCTAGTGGTAATAGTTTTAACTCTTTTACTATATTAAGAAATATTAGCGAAATAGTAGCTGCAAATAAAGATGTTAAAGTATGGAATTTATCTTTAGGTTCAAAACTCAATATAAATCCTAATTTTATATCTCCTGAAGCAGCTATTTTAGATAAGATTCAATTTGATAATGATGTTATATTTGTTATAGCTGGAACAAATTTATCTTCTGGAGAAACTGTAACTAGACCTATTGGAGCACCTGCAGATTCAATAAATTCCATAGTCGTAAATTCTGTAGATAAAGATAATAAACCTTCTTCTTATAGTAGAAAAGGGCCTGTATTGTCATTTTTTATTAAGCCTGATATTAGTTATTATGGTGGTGATTCAAAAAATCCAATGAAAGTTTGCACTCCAAATGGAGAAGCATTTGTAAAAGGAACTTCATTTGCAGCCCCTTGGATTTCAAGGAAACTATCATATTTGATTAATGTACTAGGATTAAGTAGAGAAATTGCTAAAGCACTGCTTGTTCATTCTGCTACTACTTGGGATAAACAACAAAGTGATCCAACACTTGTAGGGCATGGAGTTGTTCCTATAC
>WFQD01000106.1 GCA_015487265.1 Sulfurimonas sp.
AATGAGTACAGAGATGTTACATCAAATACATATGAAATCAAAACAACTACCTTAACAGAAAAAGATTTTTTTGAAAAGAAAAATGCAAATTTCCATGATCCTGTAGAATTACTTTATACGGGAAGAATAGAACCTACAAAAGGTTTGGATGAAGTACTTGAAGCAATGAAACTTTTAAATGAAAAAGGAATCGATACAAAACTTAATCTTGTTGGGTGGGAAGACAAAAAAGGTTATGTTGAGCATCTCTTTCAAAAGGCAAGGCAATTTGGCATGGAAAACAATATTGTTTTTCATGGGAAAAAACAGGTAGGAAAAGAGCTGTTTTCTATGTATAGAAATGCAGACATTTACGTGATCGCCTCTAAGGGCAATGAAGGATTCCCTCGCACTATTTGGGAGGCGATGGCTAACAGCACTCCTGTGATCGCTTCCAATCTGGGGTCAATACCTCATTTTTTGGATAATGGTAAAAATGTTTTACTGGTTGAGTCTGGGAGTGTTGCTGATATAGCAGATAATATAGATCTATTGCTCAGAGATAAGGAATTACGTAAACGACTAGTAAAAAATGCTTATATTCTTGCAAAAGAAAATACACTTGAACAGCAAGCAAAGAAATTAGTGAATGCATGTAAACTTTTTATTGAAAATGGAAAATTATGAAAATACTTTATATTGGTAACAAACTCTCAAAGCATGGTAGTACCCCTACATCTGTAGAAACATTAGGAAATGCACTTACTGAAGAATATGAGATGATTACGGTATCGGATAAAGCAAATAAAGTCTTGAGAGTTCTTGATATGGTGTGGGCTATTGTTCGTCACAGAAAACAGCTATCGTTGATTTTGATCGATACCTATAGTACCTTGAATTTTTACTATGCCGTCATATGCGCATGGCAGGCTAAAATGTTTAAGATCCCCTATATCCCAATATTGCATGGAGGAAATCTTCCTGAGCGAATTCAAAAAAACAGAAAAATGTCTGATTTTATTTTTCAAAATGCGAAAATCAATATTGCTCCTTCAAATTATCTTCTTGAAGCTTTTAAAATGTGCAGTTATGAAGTGCAGTATATCCCAAACAGTATAGCGTTGGAAAACTATCCATTTACTGAACGTACAGTAGTACGACCAAGGCTTTTGTATGTCAGGGCATTTAGTCAAGTATACAATCCTCAGATGGCTATTTATGTGTTACATAAAGTGCTAAAAAAATATCCTGATGCCAAGCTGTGTATGGTTGGCCCCGATAAAGACGGTACACTTGAAAAGACAAAAGATTTAGCCCGACAACTTGGCATAGAGAACCATGTTGTATTTATGGGGAAGATGGAAAAACAGGCATGGATAGTTTTGTCAAAAGAGTATGATATCTTTATCAACACTACCAACTTTGACAATACACCGGTAAGTGTCATGGAAGCGATGGCACTGGGACTGCCTGTAGTCAGTACCAATGTTGGGGGGATACCCTATCTTGTACAGGATGGAAAGGAGGCTATACTCGTAGATCCCAACGATGCGAATGCTATGGCACAGAAGATATCACTACTTATTGAACATCCGTCAAATGCCGTTAAGTTGGCTGAAAATGCGCGGAAAAAAGTTGAAAGTTTTGATTGGAAAAAGGTGAAAACAAGATGGGTTGAATTACTCCATGGAGACAATAAGTAAATGCTCTATAATCTATTTCTCGAAAAAATAATTCTGCCATTAGGCGATATGCTTGTCGGTTCTTCATTTATGAAAGAGTTGAAAAACTTAAGATATCAGGACACTTTATCAGAAGATCAATTGGAACAGCTTCAAAGAGAGAAACTTTCCAAACTGTTGTTGTATGCAGTCAATAACTCTACTCATTATGCAAAGTTCAAGGATATGTATGAAGAAGATCCTGTAAAGTTTCTTAAGAAGTTTCCTATCTTGGACAAAACAACCTTGCGGGAAAATACCGATAGATTATTGACCAAAGATAAATCACGTTTGGTAATGCAGCGGAGCAGTGGATCTTCAGGTGTACAAACAACCGTTTATTTTGATAAAAAAGAGCAGTCTATACAAAGAGCCTACCAGATACGATGGTGGGAATGGGCTGGATATAAGATAGGTGACAGGTTGCTTCAAACAGGTATGAACCCCCATCGAGGGTTTATTAAAAGTATAAAAGATATTCTATTTCGAACAAAATATTTTAAAGCATTTTCTTACAATGAAAGTGAAGTTACTGATGTATTATCTTGGGCCAAGAAACATAAAAAAATATCATTGGCCGGTTATTCCTCTTCTCTTTATGTTTTATCACAATTTGCCAATACGAAAGATATGAAACTATCATTTAGAACAATTATCGTATGGGGAGATAAACTATTTAACTATTATCGTAAATCGCTCGAAGATATATTTCAGGCAAAAATATATGAAACCTATGCTGCATCTGAAGGATTTATGATTGCAGCACAAAAAGATTTACCCTACATGTATATAATGTCTCTTAATGTATTTGTTGAGCTTTTAGATGATAAAGGTAATGAAGTCAAAGAAGGTGAAATAGGTCATGTTGTCGTTACAAAACTAGATGGTTATGCAATGCCATTAATTAGGTATCGTATTGGAGACCTTGCCGTAAGATTACCAAGAAATAAGTATCCGTCCAATAAAGAATTACCATACCCTTTACTCCAAAAAGTTATTGGTAGAGATACTGATTTAGTAAAAACACGTTCTGGGGAGATTATGGTAGTTCACACATTTACAGGAATCTTCGAACATTTTCCTCAAATAAAACAATTCTGTGTAATACAAAAAGACCTGGATGGCATAGTCATTAAGTTTATATCAGGTGAATCTTTTACAGTAGAAATTCTTAGGGATATTGAGAAAAAGATTAAAGATACATTGCAAGAGAAAACTTTTTATATACGTTTTGAAGAGGTTAACCA
>WFQD01000107.1 GCA_015487265.1 Sulfurimonas sp.
TTCTTTTTGTGATTTATTCCTTTAAAAAGATTGATTTTAAAACATCTGAAAAAAAATTAAATATGTTAAATTTTTATTTTTATTTTCTATTCCTTTACTAATACAAAATATACTAGGTATGGTTATAATGTGGACTGATACTCTCATGATAGGATATTATCTTAATTCTTCAGATATTGGTTTATATAGTAGTGCTCAACCTGTCGCTAGTTTAATGCAAAACTTCTTAGGAGCTGTTAGTTTTCTGTACTTTCCAATAACATCTCAGCTTTACGCTCAGGGCAAGATAAAAGAAATCGGCAGAACTTACGCCGTCATTACGAAGTGGCTCATGTCTGCAATACTGCCGATATTTCTGGTTATACTACTGTTTCCAAAGACCGTTCTCTGGCTTCTTTACAGTAAAAACTATGTGCAAGCTTACCAAGCTTTGAGAATCTTGGCGGTAGGATTTTTTGTTCACGTAATGCTTGGCCCGAACGGTTTAACTTTGCTTGCAATGGGTGAAACGAAAATTATAACGGTTACCGGTTTTATAGGTGCAGTTCTAAATTTCATGATGAACATGCTTCTCATTCCCGTCATGGGTATTAACGGTGCAGCTTTAGCTTCAGCTTTAACGTATGCCGTAACAAATGCTATGGTTTCACTCAGGTTATACTGTGGATACAACATACATCCATTTACAAGGAACTACATCAAGCCCGCTGTTCTGTCCACTGTAGTTGCTATGCTCATTTACTATGCCGTTAGAAACATTACGCTTGTATGGTGGATGCTGATAGTTCTCTTCGTTCTTTTCGTTGCAACGTACTTCATGTCTCTGCTGATTACTAAGAGCTTCGATAGGGAGGACATAATGCTGATGTTATCGATAGAACAGAGGTTGGGTTTGAACTTGGATTGGGCCAAGAGGATTTTGAGGAGATTTGTCTGAATAAGGTTTACAACGCACCGCTAACGTTCATTTTGACGGGCGATAAAAAGGTGTTTTAATTTCTGCTGATGAAGTTGGGAGGATAAATTTGAATGAGCAGAGTAAATATGATTTTGCTTGATACATCTTTGCTCCTCCCGAGTTTGGGGATCGATGCTGAAGGGGCTGATGAAATACTTAAAAGTATGTTCGCTTAAGAAAAAGGGCAAATTCGATCGGGCGGAGGTTAACGCTGAAATCGTTCTTAAGGTGACAGCCATCTGCAAAAATATGAGATTCGCAAGCCTCAACAAGGAGTTGAGAAGGTTCGTGAAAGATAACAATCTAACCTACGCGTTTTTCGAGTAGCTTAGCTATCAATATTTTGAAATTAGGATATAAGCCGAAGTGGGAATAGGCTATCCATTCTACGATTGGAGGAAAGAGAAAGAAAGTTAAAGACATAGAACTGAACTGGGTGGATGAAGAAAAGCTTAGAAAAGCAATAGACTAAGTGAGATCTCAGGCTACAAGGAAGCTGTTAATACACCTTACCTCTGAAGTGGATGTGATAAACGAAGATTATTTTTTGTGAAGTATCAACCCTAAATATGACCCTGAAATCCCCTACCCTCAACCTAAAGAATCCTTCCCATTTACCTTTCAGTTTTTTCACATCTAGACGTTTAATTGGGAATACACCATTTTCCAAACATTCCCTTAATTCATCTAGCTTGCTTAACACAAGTTTCCTCCTATCCTCGTTAAGCCTTTTTAGAAACTTCTTAGCTTCTTTATGATACTTTACTGTCCATCCCATGTTTCGAAATCGCTCTCATCGTAATCTTCAGGATTTCCAACAATTTCTTCGATCTCCTTCTGCTCTTCATCGGAAACGTATGGTGTAAGCTCCATCAGAGCTTTTATTAAAGCTTCTCTAACCTTTTTCTCGATGAGCTCTTCAAGCTCTTTTTTCGAGATTTGAATAGCCATTGTTAATTATTTCGACTAAGATAATATAAATTTTGTCTCGTATCTTATTAATCAACGAAATTGAAGACTTCGCAGGATTGATTTGAATAAAAATATTCTGTTACGTATAAGCTATCCGATTGGAGAAAAGAGAAGAAATGTTAAAGACATAGGACTGAACTGGGTGGACGAAAAACTGAAAGAGTTGATTGAAAAATTACAGAATATGTAAATATATAAGAACACACAACACCATGTTTCACATTAACGAAACAGATAAGAGAAAATAGCTATAATAGATGCGAACTTTCTACAAACTTGTATAGATGGGGGATAGCTTCAGCAAAGTGATAGAAAATCTTTTGAGTAAAACTATTAACATTAGGAAATATTTTGGAGTTTTGAAGGATAGCGAAGTACTTGATGAGATTGAGAGGTGTTTAGAAGCGAGGAGTTCAGCGAAGTTTAGGATATGATCGTGCTTGATACCAACTTTATCATAGAATACTTTAAGGGTTACTTACAATTTGGTGGATGAAGAGGATAGATTAATGACTGGACTGAAGAGAAAAAGAAGCAAGAGAGAAGAAAAATTCTTTTCTGTAAGATACTACCATTCGATGTTAAAGCTGCTGAGGAATCGAGCAGCATAGCCGCAAAACTCATGGCAATAGGTAAAGACGTTAACGCCCTCGATATCTTAATAGCAGGCATCGCAGTTGCAAATAGACTTTGAGGAGATTTCAAAAGTTTCCGATATCGAAGTAGTGCTGTATGACATTAGTTGAGCGATTAAATTTTCTTCTTCAGTTTCAGTTCTTTTATCTTCGCTTTCAGTTTTTGTTTTTCTTCTAATTTGTCATAGTAGGATGGATCAACGTATACCGGCTTTCTTTTAGCAACTTCTGAATCTGGCTCGAATATCTCCATTAGGACTCTGCCGTCCATATCGTTCGGTATCGGTAAGCCGAAGATGTGTAAAATTGTAGGAGCAATGTCGTAGATTTTTGCTCCTTTTATCTTATAGCCTTTTTTGATCCCTTTGCCATAGGCTAGGAATATACCATTTAATCTATGCTCTCCGCCACTTGATTTTGTGAAAATTTCTCCATAACCTACATTAGGGCTAATTGATTGAATACCATCATCTGTGGGCAGTATAACTATATCTGGTAAATTATCATTCATATTTGCTCCCGGATAAATTTCCTCTTTTTTAAAGACTTTTACATTAAGCGCTTTTCCATTTAGCTTCAACCTTTTTAATTTTCTTATAATCTCATCTCTAATGCTTTCATATTCTGCAGGATCTACGGCTCCTTCGGGTTCTCTCCCTTTAACGTTAAGCCAAATAGCTCCAAAGACACCGTATGCAAAAGCTATAGTGTTTTTCCAATCTATTTCTAAATCTTCAAATTTTATAGGTGAACTCTTTTTCATTACTGACTCTGATAAGTTTGAAGGTAGAATCCTTATAATTTTTCTTGCTAATGGAAATAATCTAGTATTCTTTATGAAATTAGCAATAGATAGCAATTTATTTTTATTTGGCTTCTGCTTTAATTTTAAGTAGCCCTCTTTAATCAACCATTCATTCAAATTAAATCGATACTCAATTGTTCCAAAACCATGATCTGAAACGAGAAAAACAATTGTATTTTCATCTATTAGGCTAAGTAGTCCTGCTAAATATTTATCCAATTCTCTGTATGTACTTAGAACTACATCTTTATTTCGCCAAAATCTGTGTTGGATTCTATCTGGCTCAGCAAAAACTAAAAATGCAAAATCCCAATCTTTATTAGTTATTAGATATTTAAAAGCTAAATAATGCTTCTTAAGAACTTCATTAGATTTTTTGATGTATTCGCTATCAGTGTGTAGGATTAGCGAACCAACAACCTTCTCAGCCTTTAAAACATCGGAAACAATTATATCAGCTATATAACCGTTACAAACTTCATTAAGTTCAACTATTAAATTTGATGGATATGTTGTGAATTTACCAGTATAAAGCCAACCAGGAACAATGTATCCATTTAGCGAATATGGTGAGCTAACACTTGGCACATTGGCTACACATACTTTTTTATTTTTTGCTGATAAAAAATCCCAAACATTTCTACTAAGTTTGCTAAAAAGGAAGTATGGATGAAAACTATAGCCTTTTTTAATAGCAAATGTTGCAAAACCTAATTTCTTAGGGTTCAAGCCTGTTGCTATTGAATTCCATGCTGGTATAGTCCAAGGAGGTATTGTTGATTCTAAATACCCCCAAACCCCATTTTCCATTAATTTTTTAAATGTTGGTAACTCTCCTTTATCAGCCCAAGGTTTTATTAAGTCCCATGTAGCTCCATCTAGACCAATTACAAGGACTTTCACTCTCTATTCCTCCACGAATTTATACGTTTAGCATACACCATTGCATCTTTATAAATTGAGCTGATATACTCAATTCTAAGATCGTTCAAGTCTATGGAGGATATATCATTTTCTCTGTATCCGAAGTCCAAAGGATTTACTGCTGTTTTTAAGTTCATGTAGCAAACATAATGAGAATTTATTAGGTATTTATCGGCATAGAATATATCAA
>WFQD01000108.1 GCA_015487265.1 Sulfurimonas sp.
CTTTTACCAATAAACTCTTTTTCTTCCATAATTTATGCCTTTTTTGAAATATATTTAATATTATAGTTAAAAGTTAAAAAAATGGCAAATTAATCAATTTAATCTATTTTAGATTTTCATCTAATTTATCCAAAAGCTCCATTCCTCGTTTGGCATCACCTTTAGCTGACATCATAGTAAATCGTTTTTTTGCATCGAACTGAGCAAGTGCAACGGTTGCAAACTCATCGAAGAGTTTATTTAAATTCATACCTTGCTCTTTTGCGTGCTGCTTGAGTCTTTTATGCTTTGAATCAGGTATATTTATTTTAATGGTTACCATGGGATGATTGAGTGTTTATTTTTACTTTTCATTTAATCGAAAAGTTGAGCATGTGTTCCAATCCTAATTAGGACGAGTTCAGTTTCAGTAGTAAGATATATAAGAATAAGATCACCACTTATATGAAATTCACGGGTATCTTCATATTCTCCAAGAAGTGAATGGTCTTTCGCTTCAGGAGGCAGAGATTCCTGTTTAATGAGCATAGAGAGGTATAGAATATATTTTGAGTAGTGTTGATTACTCATTTTAAGTTTAGAGAGATCTTTTAAAAAAGATTTTTGTCTTCTTATTGTAAGCAAGCTTTAGCCTCACTCTCTAACTCTTCAAGTGTAACGGCGTTACCATTTATACCATTGCGTGCATCTTCTATAGCCTGGATAGTTTCTTCATTAGGTAGTTTTAACTCAAATGGTAGTCCTCTTTCCATGACAGACTGTGTTAAAAACATATTGATGGCATCACTGAGACTCACGCCATATTTTTTAAATATCTGCTTTGCCTGTTCTTTCATATTGGAATCTAAGTAGACATTTGTTCTTACTTTTTGTGCAGTCATGAGCATCTCCTTTTTTACAATTATAACACAACTATTGTGTTTTTAATAAAAAGGTAACTCGATATATAGAATAATTGATAATTAAAAATGATACTTTTCTCTAAAATGTACTTTTTAATGAAATAAGAATCAGTATTTATACTAATAATTTCTTTAAAGTATAAATTAAACCACTTTTAGCAGTTATTGAAAACTTAAGAACGAAGTAATTTAATACCATTGTAGCTATAAATAGTATTACATAATAGAACATTGTGATATAATAAAGCATTATTTTGAGAGAGAATAGGGCAGATATTATGGAAAAAGACCAATTATTTATTTTAGATAAATGGATAAAAAACTATCTAAATGAGAAAAAAACTTTAAATCTTTCAAATAATACACTTATGAACTATAAAAGAGTTTTAGATGGTTTTTATCAGTTCTTTGCACTCAAAGAGAGTAAAGACGCAATAAATTCACTTTATGAGATAGATAGAGATTTTATACTAGAGTATCTCAATTCTAAAGGGGATATTGCAGTGAATACTAAAAATCTTCACATAACCGTTATAAAATCATTTCTTGCCTATATCTCTGAAAACAACAGTGACAATATTGATCTTACTCAAAAACTTAAAGGTATCACCGCTAAAAATGTCAAAAGAGAGAGTGAATCCTTATCTAAAGAGGAGGAAGTTATTTTAGAGGGGTATATGTTTAAGCATCTGAAAAAGAAAACCTTTTTACAGATTAGAAACAGATTGCTGGTGAAACTGCTTTACTATACAGGTGTGAGAGCGAGTGAGCTTTTATCAATTAAACTGGGTGATGTCTCCTTGATGAAAGAGAAGGGTGTTTATAAGATCTATATTTTAGGGAAGGGAAGTAAGTATAGATATGTTTATATCAAACAAGAGTTTATAGAAGATGACTTGGAGTATATTAAAGATCATCTCCTTGCAAATGAGATAATGATTGAAAATAATAAAGAGCACTTTATTGCTGTTACTCAAAAGGGAAGGGTGATGCATAGAGCGGAACTCTATACTATGCTTGATAGATTATATAAGAAACTAACTATCAAAAAAAGAGGGGTACATATGCTGCGTCATACATTTGGTAAGAGGATGGTGCAAAAAAATGTCAATCTCTCAACTATAAAAGAGATGATGGGGCATGAGAATATTCAGACTACTATGATTTATGCTCGGAGTGATGAGAGGAGTATGATTGAGGCGATTTGGAAATGATATAGTTGAAAATATTTGTATATATTGATAGAAAATAGTATAATAATACATATTTAGATATGGAGATAGATATGGTTAAGTATGCAAAAGATGAAATGGTTGGTATCACTGAACTTGGAAAATCACTTGGAAATTACCTTGATAAAGTCACTTCTCATATATTTAGTAAAATTGCAATCATTAGAAGAAACAAACCAGAAGCTGTCATTATTCCCATAGAAGAATATGAATTATTACAAAGCGCTTATGATAGACTCGAACAAAAAGAGATTGAAACAATTTTAGCAAATATGTCTAACGAGGATAAAGAGGTAGTAAAAACGAAAACTATAAGTAT
>WFQD01000109.1 GCA_015487265.1 Sulfurimonas sp.
CTTTATAAACAGGTGGTCAATATGTTAAATGAAATCATCGAAAAAGTTGGTAACGAGTACTTTAAAGGAGCTAAAAATGTTAGCTGCGCTAAATATGAGCAAAATAAAGCCAGAACCAGTGAAGATTTATTTTCAACAAATACTGTTACTGAGCTACAGCTAAATTTGGTTAATATTTCTTCTAAGAGCACTGATAAGTAGGAATATCTTGGGCAAGATAATAGCAGTTGGCACTGGGATTAAGTCAATTTCACATTTAACTGAGGAAACCAGGGTCGTAATAAAATCTGCTGACCATTGTCTGTATTTAGTGACAGAAGAGCACTTGAAGACATGGATCGAGAAAGAAAGCAAAAGCTCTCAGTCTTTAGAGAGCTTCTTTTTTGATTCAGAAAAAAGAGCAGAAATATATAAAAATATCTCAGCTTTTATTGTTGATGAAGCAAAGAAATATGAATCGCTCTGTGTCATATTCTATGGACACCCCACATTTTATGCTAAGTCAGCCTTAGCAGCAGTTAACGAGCATAAAAAGCAAGGTTATGAGGCCATAGTTTTACCTTCAGTTTCATCTGTAGACTGTTTATGGTCTGATTTGTGTGTCGATCCGGGTGATGGCGGGTGTAGTATATTTGAAGCCACTGACTTTCTTGTTTCAAAGAGGGTTTTTGATACTAGGAGCCATCTCATACTTCTACAAGTAGGGGTTATTGGTGGAGACGATCTCAATATCAAAGATAATTTAAATATTCTTCAGACATATTTAGAAGGTTATTATCCTCACAATCACACAGCATACATTTATGAAGCCTCCAGTTTACCTGGGACTGAGCCATATATAGATAGAGTTCAGATTGATAATCTAGGTGGAGCCACTATATCTAAAATATCAACGCTATATATTCCCCCAACGGAAAAAGCACATCAAGACCCAGAAATGATACAAAAAATAATTAATAACGCTCATTGATAAAATGGTTCAGGCTGCGGTACTAATTTTAATACATCCTCGGAAAAATTTAGCGTCTCTCGCAAACTCGCCTGGAGTATCATAAGAAAACAGGAATCTCTCATCTTCTTGTATACTATCTGAAGTATCGATTCCTTTGATTGTAGGGGCGTTGTGATAAAAGTCTAAACTTAAATTTTTTGAAGTCTTATATAATAAACTTCCGTAGCATGGACTTTCTTCATGGGTAAATTCTTTGGTATAAGCCATTAAAATATCTTTTAAGGCATCAAGCTCTTTGATAGTGCTGTTATTGAGCTTGATTTTGAAAGTAGTAACTTTAGTGGATGGTATTTGTAATGAGTAATACACGGTTTTATTAGATTGAGATAGTGTGGAAGGAACCATCACAGTCGGATTGTATTTTAGCTCATATAGTTCTTTAAATATTTTTTGAATACTTTTGAGTGGTAATTTCGATTCATCTGTTGCTGGGGCATGCGCGCACCCTTGATTTGCCGCGATATTGAAAATTAATTTGGCGGTATCAACAAGGAATGGTGTAGGCCTAAATTTGTTAACTTTTTGAGCAGACATAAATAGGTCGTTATAGCTAAAACTAAATAAGTCATTTCCTGCTTTTTTTCTCATTTGCTCAGACAAAAAAAGTCTTACATGCGACCATTGTCTATTTTTTTTAATTTCATCAATCCACTTCTTTGAAAAAAAGATGAGAGTTGTATGCCAACCATCATTTTTAGTTATGGTTTTAAATATATCAAAGTGCTCGTAGTGGTTTTTAGGTGGGGTTTCTTGAATATCGAAGTGCTCTCTTAGTTTTTCATGGTTTAATCTAGATCCAATGTTCGAAAGCATAAATGCCGATCTGGAGCCAGAGCAAACAGACAATGTACTATTTTCGACACCTTCTTCTTCCTTAAAGACAACTTCCTTATTAAATATTGTACCTACACCTTGTATGGCAAAAGGCATAGTTGCATTTGTGTCTTTTTCTTCTTTGTCTGAAGAGAACCACTCGCAATAATTATTGATAATCATGCCGAGAGGACAGCTGTGCATACCATACCCTAGATCTTTCATAATCTCCGATGGTGTGTCTTTAGAGCCTAATTGAAAAGTGCCACCAGTGTTATCAGGGATAAAGAATTTAGTTTTAGAGCCTATAGTTTCACCGTATGTATAGGTTGCAATATAAATAGGCATTTTATTTGATGGCTTCATCTCAGACAGTAAATCATAAAAAGCTTTGTTAGCTTTCTTTATGAGGTGTCTACATTCATCCCAGTGGCTTTTTTTTATGCTGTTCATTTT
>WFQD01000110.1 GCA_015487265.1 Sulfurimonas sp.
AGTTAATCCCGCTTCCAAAACCTTCGATTGATACAGGGATGGGGCTTGAACGAGTTGTTGCTATAAAAGAGGGGGCTTTGAGTAACTATGGGTCTTCTCTGTTTATGCCATTGATTAAAAAGGTAGAAATACTCATTTCTAAAGAGTATGTCTATGAAACAGGGGCTTCTTATAGAGTGATTGCAGACCATATACGAACGGCTGTTTTCTTGCTTTCTCAAGGAACAAACTTCTCCAACGAAGGGCGCGGCTATGTGCTTCGTCGTATCTTGCGTCGTGCTGTGCGTCATGGTTATCTCTTAGGATTTCGTGAGCCATTTATGTATAAACTTGTCGATACCTTAGTAGAAATTATGGGTGGCGAGTATGAGTACTTGAACACAAAAGCAAACGCAGTCAAAGAGCAGATAGAGCTTGAAGAGGCACGCTTTTTCAAAACGATTGAACGCGGGATTGCACTTTTTGATGCGGAGTTACAAAACACAAAAGATGTTTTTAGTGGAGAGGTTGCGTTTAAACTCTATGATACCTTTGGTTTCCCACTTGACTTAACAGAAGATATGCTCAAAAGTCACGACTTAACACTCGATACCCAAAAGTTTGAAGAACTTATGCAAGCCCAAAGAAGTTCAGCAAAAGCAGCTTGGAAAGGGAGTGGTGATGCAGCGGTTGCAGGTGATTTCAAAGCACTTTTAGAGGAGTTTGGCGAGAACAGTTTTGTAGGCTATGAGTTTACAGCACATAGCGGTAAAGTACTCGCTCTTTTAGATAGTAACTTTCAAAGAGTCGATGTTTTAAACGCAGGTGAAGAGGGTTGGGTCTACTTGGATATTACTCCTTTTTATGCAGAGAGTGGAGGGCAAACGGGCGATAGTGGCGAGTTAGAAGGCTTTGCAAAAGTCCTCGATACAAAAAAATTCTTTGGTCTCAATCTCTCTCAAGTTGCCCTAACACAAACACTCAAAGTGGGTAATGTTGTTGAGAGCATTGTCGATATTAGCCGTGGTGAGATTGCAAAACACCATTCAGCAACACACTTGCTCCATGCTGTCTTAGGCAATGTTTTAGGCGAACATATCGCACAGGCTGGTTCTTTAGTTGAAGCCGATAGATTGCGTTTTGATTTTTCTCATCCAAAGGCGATAAGTCAAGAGGAGCTCACAGAGATTGAGAGAAAAGTGAACTACGAGATTATGCGAGGCATTGAGGCAAAAACAGAGGTTTTAGCCATAGAAGAAGCAAAAAAATCAGGGGCAAAAAGTCAGTTTGGTGAAAAATATGGCGATGAAGTGCGTGTGGTAAGTTTTGGGGATGCAAGCATAGAGTTTTGTGGGGGTGTCCATGTTGAAAACACGGCAAATATAGGCTCATTTATCATTACAAAAGAGTCAGGTGTAAGTGCAGGGGTGCGTCGCATCGAAGCGGTGTGTGCAAACGCAGCCTATAACTACTTTCGTGAGCAAAGAGCATTGTTACAATCCGCACAGACAGAGGTGAAAAATCTTGATGTGATTGCAGGGATTCATCGTCTCAAAAGCAGTGTGGAGAGTTTGAAACAAGAACTCAAAGAGGCACAAGAAGCTTCACAAGTTGAGATACAAACGCAAGAGATAAATGGTGTTGTCGTTGTTGTCGAGGAGTTTCCTGCAGGCGACATCAAAGAAAAGATAGATGCCCTGAAAAATGAAAATGAAAAACTCTGTGCAATGCTCTTTCAAGTCAAGGGAGAAAAAGTGCTTATCGCTGCTGGTGTGAAAAATGCAAGTGCGAAAGCAGGAGATTGGATCAAAAAAGTGGCACCAATTTTAGGTGGTGGCGGTGGCGGTCGTCCAGACTTTGCCCAAGCTGGAGGAAAAGATGCTTCAAAATTGCCTGAGGCAAAAGAAGCAGCACTTAACTTTATAAAAGGAGCATTACAATAGATGAAAGCATTTATTTACGAAATTTTTGCAGATTATAGAACACAAATTATATTTTTACATGTCATCTCAGCAGTTATCTGGGTGGGTGGCATGGTCGCGATGCGTTTTGCAGCCCATCAATCAATTCAAGCTATAGAATCTCCGATGCACCGTATTGAGCGAGCAGCCCATGCACTCAAACGCCTTTTTTGGATAGTGACCCCTTTTGTGATTACACTTATTATCACAGCGGTGATTATGGCGGTGGGGCTTGGTTTTCGTGAAGCAGCAGTTGATGCAAACCATAATGTGATAGACGAGGGTGCAATGTTTATATATAACATTGTCCATGTCAAAGAAGCCATTTGGATGGTCATGGGAGCGAACTTAGCACTGATGATGTTTTTAAGAAATAAGGCAGAAAAGTACTTAAATCTTGGCGATGCATTGGGTGCACGAGCAAAACTTACTTTGATTGCGAAGTATATGGTGCCTTTAAATATTGTGCTTGGTATTATCGCCATTTATCTTGGTGTCTTTTTGAGAAACTCTTATTAAACAGATGTTGCGTTTAGCCTCTGCTTCCCCAACACGTGCAATGCTTTTGCAAAATGCAGGGCTGGCATTTGTACAAGAGAGTGTTGATTTTGATGAAGAGAAAATTCTTGCACCAACACCAAAAAACTTTGTCTATCAGGCAACAATGGGAAAGTATGAAGCCAATAAAAAAGCTTTTGGGTATGAAGACTACCCACTTTTAGTGGCAGATACAGTGGTGACTTCGCAAGGACAAATTCTACGCAAAGCTCGATGCAAAGAGGATGCAGAAAATATTTTAATGACACAAAGTGGTAATATTACCTCGATTGTTACTTGTATGGTGTATCATTCAAAAGAGAAAAAGATTATAGACATTTCGCAGACAGATTATATTTTTAGAAAATTTGATCGGCAAGATTTAGATAATTACTTAGCGAGTGGTGAGTGGCGAGGTAAAGCTGGGGCTTGTATGGTTGAGGGCTTTTGCAAAAAATACATTCAAAAGGTGAAAGGTTTTGAGAGTACAGCTATGGGGCTGACTACAGAAGTTTTAACTCGTTTCCACAGTGAGAGGAATCAAATATGAAAACACGCTATATGAAAAATTTACTCATTAGTTTTATGACTATCGTAACGGTTATTATTATAGGTGTATTTTATAATATTAAGACCATAGATATTATTTCTCAAGAGGTAACAGGACTTTATGAGCACCCTTACCGTGTCAATAGTGTAGTGAGAGATATTAATATAAATCTTGTTTCTATGCATGGGTATATGAAAGATGTAGCACTGGCAACAACACCAAAAGAGTTACTGCTTGCCATAGATAAGGTGCAAATTCATGAGCGTAATGTTTTATTACTCCTTCCTTTTTTGTATGACAAATATTTGGGAGATAAAGCAGATATCACTCGTTTTGAAAAAGATTTTCGTGCTTGGAAGAGCATTCGACAAGAAGTGATTCTTCTCACAGAAGAAAAAAAATACAAACAAGCATCTTCTCTTACAAAAGATAGAGGTACAAAACATCTTCAAATTGTGATAAGCGACTTAAAACATCTCACCAATTTTGCCGACAAAAAAGGTGAAGAGTATATAAAAAATATTATTGTAGAAAAAGAAAATACCACACAATTGACCCTCTTCTTGTCCGCAATTGCTTTAATCATTGTTATTGTGATATATCTCTATATTTTGCGCGATACTCAGAAAAAAGAGTTAAAAATCCAGCGTTATTTTGATATGATTGATGCAAATATTTTTTCGCTTATTTTTGATAATACAGGTAATATTGTAGAAGCGAGTAGTGCATTGGCTCTTTTTCTTGGTACAACAAAAAAAGAGTTGCTTCAAAAGCATATAAGTTATATCGTGAAAAATGAAGAGCAACGATCTTTATTGATGCTCTCAGTAGAAGATGGTTTCAAATGGGAAGGAGAACTCCATTTTGAGAATGATATTTATTTGTATCTCAGAGTAGCACCGACTACAGAAGAAGATGGTAGAGTGCTTTATAGCATGATTATTGATGACATTAGCGATAAAAAAAGAATAGAACTCCTCTCAAACATTGACCCCCTCACTGGGCTTTATAACAGACGCTTTTTTGACACCATAGCTCCAAAAGAGTTAAAACAGATGGCACGTAAAAAAGAGCATGCAGTGTTTGTAATGATTGATATAGATTACTTTAAACTCTATAATGACCACTATGGACATCCAGAAGGTGATGCAACCCTTCAAGCAGTTGCTTATACACTCAAAAAGTATCTTCGTCGTCCACATGATTATGCATTTCGACTTGGTGGGGAAGAGTTTGGACTGCTTTTTAGTGCAGAACCACTTGATGAACTTACACTCTATTTGCAAGGACTTATTGAGGCGGTTGAAAACTTACATATTCATCATGCGAAGAGTCAAGTCTCTGAGTATGTGACTATTTCTATGGGGGCTGTGTATGTAGATGCGACAAAAACATCAGATGTTGATGCTATATACCTTGCCGCAGACAAACTGCTGTATAAGGCAAAACATGAGGGACGCAACCAGTTACAGATTGATGTATTATAGTCAAGAACTTAAAGCACTCAAACGTGCAGGTCGCTACAGAAAGAGAACCCTTATAAACGGAAGTCTCAAAGATTTTTCCTCTAACGATTACTTGGGGTTGGCACATAAAAAAGAGTTGCACGAGCTTGCTTGTCATAATTTAGAAAAACTTGATGCCCATAGCTCGAAAGCTTCTCTTTTAGTCAATGGCTACCATCAGGTGCATAAAGATTTTGAAGAGGCTTTATGTCAGGCAAATGGTTTTGCAGCAGGCATTGTGATGGGAAGTGGTTTCAATGCAAATATTGCCCTTATAGAATCGCTTGTGCGCAAAGGCGATACACTCTTTATGGATGAGCTTTACCATGCTTCAGGTGTTTTAGCCTCACAACTCTCTCATGTCAATGTTCAGTTTTTTAAACATAACGATATGCAAGCCCTGCGTTTGCTCCTCCAAAACTCACAAGCCAAACGCAAGATAGTAGCGGTAGAGGGAATCTACTCCATGGATGGCGACTTGGTAGATAAAGAGATTTTTGCAATTTGTGATGCACACGATGCACTGCTCATTGTAGATGAAGCCCATAGCAGTGGTGTTATTGGTGAGGAGTTGATGGGTGTTTTTGATTATTATAACATCAGTATTAAAGAGAACTATATTAAAATGGGAACACTTGGAAAGGCCTATGGGAGTTTTGGTGCGTTTATTTTAGCAAGTGAGCATATAGTGGAGTATTTGCTCAATCGTGCAAAACCCATCATCTATGCGACATCACTCTCTTTGTATGACACACTCCTCGCCCATGAATCTTTGCGATACATCCAAAAAAATGTGACAGTTTTGAAAAAAGAGATAAACAAAAGACAAAAAATCATAAAAGAAGAGGTAGGTATAGAGCCTGCAGGTTTAATTGTTCCACTTCTCATAAAAGATAACAACAAAGTACTCGAAATAAAAAATGAACTTGAGCATTTTGGTGTAAGTGTGGGAGCCATTCGACAACCTACGGTTCCTCAAGCCATCATCCGCCTTATTGCAAGACTTGAGGAAAGTACAGACGATTTACGGGCTGTATGTCAGAAATTGGATAGACTTCGAAGATGAAGATTCAAAAACTCCAAATCCACTTTGAGAATAAACTTTTGGTCGATATTCATTTTCGCATTGAGCGTTCTTTAGCCCTTGTTGGCGAGAGTGGCAGTGGCAAAAGTTTGACACTCAAAGCACTCTTAGATATGCTCCCTCCTTCTATGAAAAAGACACTCCAATATGAGGCAGATTTTAGCTTTAAAGCAGGCGAGACCCTTACTTTGGTTCCGCAAAACCCATTTACCGCACTCTCTCCACTTACAAAAATCAAAAAACAATTTTTTGCAAACAAAGAGCGGGTACTTGAACTTTTTGAGGCTGTGGGTTTAGACACAACACTTTTAGAACGATTTCCTCCTGAACTCTCAGGCGGACAACTCCAGCGTGTTGTGATTGCCATGGCACTCGAATCACAACCAAAACTCCTCTTACTTGATGAGCCGACAACAGCCCTTGACCCCAAAACAAAAAACATGGTTTTACAACTTTTAAAAAAATTACAAAAAAAAGAGCACTTTTTAATGCTTTTTGTCACCCATGATATTGCCTCCGCTGCACAACTTTGTGAAGATATTTGTGTTATAAAAGAGGGAAAAGTTATAGAGGATGGTATAATAACGGACATATTAGAAAACCCTAAAGAGTTGTACACCAAAACACTCATAGAAGCGAATTTTGCACAGAGGAAATTTAGAGCATGAAATATATAAAAAGATTAATCATAACAGTTGTGATTTTGGGGTTTTTATCTCCTTTTGCATTAATTGGCTACTATCTTTATGCCTATGATTATGACATCTCAAAACTTGTTGATTACCACCCTGCAACAACATCAATTATTTATGATAGAAATGGCGATAGAATTGCCAATGTCTTTTATAAGAAAAATCGTTTTTATGCCCCTTTTAATGAAATTCCTCCACGAGTGATTGAAGCCCTTGTTGCCATTGAAGATACCACTTTTTTTGAACATCCTGGAATTAATGTAGAGGCGATTTTTCGTGCTGTGATTAAGGTTGTGCAAGCAGGAAAAGCAGTGCAGGGAGCAAGTACCATAACGCAGCAACTTGTGAAAAATGTTCTTTTGACACGTGAGAAAAAACTCTCACGAAAAATCAAAGAGGCAATTTACTCCATTAAACTTGAGCGGGCTTTAACAAAAACAGAAATTTTAGAACGCTACTTAAATGAGATTTATTATGGGCATGGGTATTATGGTATCAAAACAGCAGCTGATGGCTATTTTCATAAACGCTTAGAAGATTTAACACTCAAAGAGATTGCCATTTTAGTAGGACTTCCAAAAGCACCAAGTACCTATGCACCAACGAGAAATTATGAAATGTCTCTAGGGCGCGCCAACCGTGTTATAACCCGTATGCATGTACTTGGGTGGATTGATGAGCATACTTATGCCAAAGCACTTGCAGAGTCTCCAAAAGTTTATAATGATACTTTGACAAAAAACAAAGCGCCTTTTATTGTGGATGAGGTTGCTCGGATTATGCGAGAGAAGGGCATAAAAGATTTACGCACAGGCGGATATAAAATCTATACTACAATTGATTTGAGCTTGCAAAACGCAGGCCGTGAAGCCTTAAAATATGCCTATGACCTCGCCCTCAAACGCAGTGTCAAAAAGAAAGAACAAGAGTTAAAACGATTTGAGTATGCAAAAAAAACAGAAGATACAGAGTACGAGTTTCGAGATGTCAATATGTCAAAACTCAATGGGGCTTTAGTCTCCCTAGACTCTGCATCGGGAGATATACTCGCTTTGGTGGGAAGTGTTTCTTATAAAAAGAGTTCATACAACAGAGCAACACAAGGGCGAAGACAGCCTGGGTCTGCGTTTAAGCCCTTTATTTATCAAGTCGCACTCAATCTTGGCTATTCAGGGGCTACAAAACTTGTGGATATAGCCAAAACATACTCCTATGAGAAAAATGGAGAAGAGAAAAAGTGGCAACCAAAAAACTATGAAAAAGATTACAAAGGCTTAATTCCCTTGCGAGAAGCGCTTGTGCATTCGCGCAACCTGGCAACGATTAATCTTGTCAATGAACTTGGTTTAAATGCTCTTTTAAAAGAGTTGAAAAAATTTCATATCAAAAACTTGCCGCATGACCTTTCCCTCTCTTTGGGGAGTATTTCACTCTCTCCTTTGCAACTTGCAGGCTACTATACCTCTTTTGCAAATCATGGGGTACAAAAAGTGCCACATCTCATCAGTAGCATAGAACAGGGTGGCAAAACGATTTATGAAAAAGAGGATGTCTCGTATGAAGTCTCACCTGCAACGCAGGCTTATATTATGACGACAATTTTACAAGATGTTGTGCGACGTGGAACAGGGCGAAGAGCACGAGCAGCAGGGATAGAACTCGCAGGAAAAACAGGTACAACGAACAAAAATGTTGATGGCTGGTTTGCAGGCTACTCCCCAAGTATAGAGACAGTCGTCTGGTTTGGAAATGATGACAATACCCCAATGTACCGCGGGGAAACAGGTGGACGTGTCGCAGGGCCTGCGTTTAGTAAGTATTATGAAAAACTGCTTAAACTCAAACCGCAGGTAAAACGCAAGTTTGAACAGCCTGAGGGGATTATAGAAGTGAAGATTGATAAGGGAAAAGAGTACTTCAGTGCTATCTCAAAACCGCCAAGGTTAGAAGAGGAAGTCAGCCCAGAAGATGAACTTTTGTGGTAAGCATTAAGCTTCTTTAGGCTTTCTTGCTTTAATATTGATAGTTTTTCCTGTCTTTGGTTTACCATCGTACCGGTGATTTCTTTCACCACTTTTTCCTGAAAAGATGGCTTTTCCATTGGCATCTTTGCCTAGAAATTTATTGGGTGCTTTTTTCTTTTTTGCCCATTTATCGTCAGTATCAGATTTTTTCTCTTTTGGTGCTTGTGTTTTGGCTTCATAACGCTGTTTAGCAACCTCTTTAATCTGCTCTTTTGTGAGTGGCTTTTTTTTGTAAGTCTCCTCTTTTTTCGGTGCTTGTGGGTAGGCAAAACCCTCTATGACTTCTTGTTTGAGTGCACGACCAAGCAGTATTTCTACTTGGTGGAGTTCTTTTTGTTCGGCTTGACTGAGAAGGATTAAGGCTTTTTGTTTTGCTTTAGCAACTCTTGCCATATAGACAATGTTTTTTATAGGCAAGTCAAAGCTAATAAGGAGTTCACATGTAAGCTCTTTTTGTTTGATGAGTTCTCTATCTTCTATAACTTGCACTGCTTTGTTTTTGAGGGCATCTTTGATAGTTTGTGGCTCTTTTGAACAAGCAACGAGGATATTGAGTGCTTCATGTTCAGCGATAATTTTGTTTAAAAGCTCCAATTTTTTTTCGCTAGGACATTGATAGACACGGTGATTGTTGGGTTTTATAGTGATTTGTTGGTTGGACATGAGGGAGCCTTAAAAATTAGTTTTGAAATTATACCTTTATTCGCCCTAAATTATGCTATTATAGAGAATATACAGATTAGGAAAAAAATGACATTTAAAGATTTAGGACTCTCAGCTCCATTGCTCAAAGCAATTCGTGAGCAAGGTTACGAGACACCAACACCCATTCAAGAAAAAGCGATACCCGTTATTTTACAAAAAAAAGATGTTTTAGCAGGGGCACAAACAGGTACAGGAAAAACTGCAGGTTTTACACTGCCTTTGTTAGAACTTTTAAGCCGTGCAAAACATAAAACGCAACAACATAAGGTAAAAGCCCTTGTGCTTACTCCGACACGTGAACTTGCTTCACAAGTTGAGGAGAGTGTACGACTCTATGGTAAACATTTGCCATATAAATCAGCTGTGATTTTTGGAGGGGTAAAAATAAACCCGCAAATTGCAGCTTTAAGAAAAGGTGTGGACATTGTTGTAGCAACGCCTGGGCGTTTACTTGACCATATTTCACAAAAAACTATTAACTTGGCATCTGTGGATTTTCTTATTTTAGATGAAGCGGATAGAATGCTTGATATGGGATTTGTGAATGACATTAAAAAAGTTGTCGCTATTTTACCAAAAGAGAGACAAACTTTACTCTTCTCTGCAACATATTCGGATGCTATTAAAAAACTGTCAAATCAGTTTTTGAAATCACCAAAACTCATAGAAGTCGCGCGTGCCAATACTTCAAGTGAAATCGTGAAACAAGCGGTCTATCATGTTGATAAAACACGCAAACGCGAGCTCCTTACGCACCTTATAAATGAAGGGAAATGGCAACAGGTTTTAGTCTTTACTCGTACAAAACATGGAGCAAACCGTTTGAGTGGACAGCTTGAAAAAGATGGCATCACAGCTGTAGCTATTCATGGAAACAAGAGTCAAAACGCAAGAACTAAGGCTTTAGCTGATTTTAAAAAAGGCGTAGTACGAGTCCTTGTTGCAACAGACATCGCAGCACGGGGGATAGACATAGACCAACTCCCACATGTGGTAAATTTTGAACTGCCGAATGTAAGTGAAGATTATGTGCACCGTATAGGAAGAACAGGCCGTGCTGGTAACAATGGTGAAGCAATTAGTTTAGTTTGTGTGGATGAGGATGAATTTTTAGCCAATATTGAAAAATTAATTAAAAAAGATATACCAAAGGTGTGGCTTAAAGGTTTTAAACCAGACCCTAGCATTAAAGCAGAACCTATTAATATGGGTGGTAATCGTGGGGCGAGAAATAAACCACGCGGACGAGGAAGAAGATAGCTTAGTGGCTTAAATCTTTTAAAAGTCCATCTTTTAAGTCATAAATAAGACCATGAACATTGAGCTCTTGGTCGTTGTCAATAGCATTTTGCACAATTGTTGTATTTAAAATATTACGGACTTGCTCGACAACATTGAGTTCACAAAGTCGATGGAAGCGTTCTTCTTTGTCATCGATACGCTCTAACTCTTCTTCGTGAAAACGGTACACATCTTTAATGTGTCTGAGCCAATTATCAATCAGTCCATGTTGTGTATCGTCCATCGCCGCTCGAACACCCCCACAGCCATAATGTCCACAGACAATGATATGCTTGACCTTGAGAACTTCAACAGCATACTGGATGACAGAGAGGGCATTAAGGTCGGTGTGGACGATGACATTGGCAATGTTACGATGCACAAAGACATCCCCCGGTGGCAAATCTATGATTTGGTTGGCAGGAACACGGCTATCAGCACAGCCTATCCACAAGTAATCTGGGTTTTGGTGTTTGGAGAGTTTATAAAAAAACTGCGGGTCAGATTCTCGAATGGAATCTGCCCATATTTTGTTGTTGTCAAAAAGTTTTGTCAGTTTTTTTGGTGTGTGCATTAGGATGCTCTATTTAAAGCACAAAACATTGCTTTGATGGATGCAATGGTAATGTTTGTATCGGCTCCTACACCAAAACAGGAGAGTGTTTTGTCATTTTGTATTTCAATATAAGCAATTGCTTTTGCGGAGCTTTTATCACCACAGGAGTGTTCAGAGTAGGATTTAATTGTAAAATTTTGTTTATACTCTTGCATTAAAGCATTTTTACAAGCATCAATAGGTCCATTGCCTTCTCCCTCTGCTGTTATCGTTTTGCCGTCATGTTTGTAGGTGATACTACATTTAGAGACACCATTGATAGAAGAGAGTGTTGCATCGACAAAAGTGAGCGACTCTTTTGGATGAAAATAGGTCTGCTCAAATATATCAAGAATCTCTTTTGCATCAAGTTCTACTCCTTTTGCATCACTTACTGCTTGAACAATTTTACCAATCTCTGGATGCATTGCCTTGGGGAGTTGGTAGCCATAATTTTTTTCTAAAATGTAAGCAACTCCTCCTTTTCCTGATTGTGAATTGATACGAATGATACTTTCATATGTTCTCCCAACATCTGCAGGGTCTATAGGTAAGTAAGGGACTTCCCAAAAAGGATCCTCTTTTGCTTCTTGATGTGCTAAGCCTTTGTTAATAGCATCTTGGTGGGAGCCTGAAAACGCAGTGTAGACAAGTTCACCAACATAAGGGTGTCTTGGGTGTGTTGGAAGCTCTGTGCATCGTTCTACAACCTCTAAAACTTCATTTACATTAGAAAAATCGAGTTTTGAATCAATACCTTGTGTTGTCATATTGATAGCAAGGGTAATAATATCGACATTTCCTGTGCGCTCACCATTACTTAAAAGGGTACCCTCAACTCTATCTGCTCCTGCAAGTAAGGCAAGTTCTGTTGCGGCTACAGAAGTCCCTCTGTCGTTATGGGTATGTGTTGAAATAATGACATTTTCTCTCATTTCTAAATGTGCTGCCATCCACTCAATTTGGTCTGCATAGACATTTGGGGTTGCCATCTCTACAGTTGCAGGAAGGTTAATAATAACCGGTCTTGTTTTTGAAATACCCCAAGCGGCTGTAACTGCATTGGAAATTTCTGCTGCAAATTCTAACTCTGTTCCTGTAAAACTCTCAGGAGAGTACTCTAAAAAGATTTCGCCATCATGGTCTGCTTCATACTTTTTCACAAGTGCAACACCATTTAAGGCAAGTTCTATGATTTCTTCCTTTGTTTTTGCAAAAACTATCTTTCTTTGTGCTACAGATGTGGAGTTGTAAAGATGTACGGTTGCTTTTTTCACCCCTTTAAGTGCTTCAAAAGTTTTTGCAATCAAATGTTCACGAGCTTGTACCAAAACCTGTACTGTGACATCATCAGGAATAAGATTGTCATCAACCAATCGACGTAAAAAGTCAAATTCTATTTTAGAAGCCGATGGAAATCCAACTTCGATTTCTTTAAATCCGAGTTTGAGTAAGAGTGCAAAAAGTTCAAGTTTTTTCTCCATAGACATAGGGTTAATAAGTGCTTGATTGCCATCTCTTAAATCAACACTACACCATTTTGGAGCTTTTGTTATTGTATTGTTTGGCCATTGACGATTTGGCAAGTCTATTTGTGGGTAGGGTTTATACTTCCCATTTGGAATATGATTCATGATGAATCCTTTTACTTGAAAATTTTGCTAGCAGACTCTTACATATACTAGTTTTGGAATTATAGCAAAATTTTACTTAGTGGGGAATGGAAGAATGATTGTAAAAAATGCCCCTTTTTGAGAGTTGTGAACATTGATTGAGCCATTATTTTTGCGAACAATTTGTTCACTCATATAGAGTCCAATACCGGTGCCTTTTCCCTCTTTTTTTGTTGTGACATTGGGTTTGAAAATATCATGTATCACTGATTCAGGGATGCCTCCTGCATTATCCTCAACCTCTATGTAGATTTTTTTATTTTCATCATAAATGGTGACAGAGATAGTGCGGTGGCGAATATCATTTTCATTAAAAGCATCAATGGAGTTGTTAAAAAGATTTAAAAAAAGGTGTTTAAACTCATTTTTATTGCCAAAAATCTTTACTTCATGCTCAAAATTCGCATCAATATGCACATTTTGTGCAATGAGTTCATCTTTCATAAGCACAAGAACATTGGCTAAAACGGAGTGGAGAAAAAAGGATTCATTTTTAGTAGAAGGACGAAGAAAGTTTCTAAATTCTGCTAGTGTTGTTACCATATGGTCAATTTGCATTTGTGCGGTAGATTCAAGTTCCTCTATGTAGGCATCATCAACATCACCTGCTTTAAAATCACTTTTAAGCATGTCAATAAGCATACTGATGGCATTAAGTGGTTGCTTCCATTGGTGTGCTACAGCATCTATCATTTCACCCATGGCTGCTAAACGGGACTGTTGTTCTATGATTTTATCTTTTGTTTTATCTTTTTGTTCTTCGAGAATATTGTGTTGATCCCATTTTTTAAGAAAGAAATTGTTCTCTTTTTTGAGCTTATGGATTTGTTTGTCTTTTTCACTGATAATGTAGATAAGTGTGTAGATGTCTTGAGAGAATTCAGAATTTTTTGCAGCTTTTGCAATTTCGTCAATAATAGCTTGTTGTTTTTTTTGTTGCATAAACTCTCTAACTTACAAATAAATTAGATAGATTATAGCAAAAAGAAGTTTAACCCTCACCTAAGTGAGGGTTGTAGATATTTATAAAGTGATTAGCACTGGTATGTAGTTTTGAACTCGTAAGCAGTTGGACGACCTTCATCTGGCCATACATCACGCTCAAATCTGTA
>WFQD01000111.1 GCA_015487265.1 Sulfurimonas sp.
ATCAATCAACCAACGGATTGCTAGTGATTGTTGACGTACAGGGCGTACTTCTACTGGAACTTGATAAGTAGCACCACCAACACGGCGACTTTTTACTTCAATAATTGGCTTAATATTCTCAATAGCTTCATTAAATGTATCAATACCTGTTTTCTCACCGCGTGCAGAGATAATATCTAACGCAGAGTAGATGATTTTTTCAGCTGTAGATTTTTTACCATCTAACATAACTTTATTAATAAACTTAGTAAGTACCTTACTTCCATAAACTGGATCCGGCATTACCGGACGTACGGGAGCTTTTCTTCTTCTCATTTGAATTTTCCTTCTTCAATTTGTAATTTTCAAATTTACTCAAACTGCCAAAGCAGCCTGCAGCTATTTTGAATATATTAAAATAGTGTTAACTATTTTTTAGGTTTCTTAGTTCCATATTTAGAACGAGCAACAGTTCTGTTTGCAACACCAGCAGTATCAAGTGCACCACGAACGATATGGTACTTAACACCCGGTAAATCTTTTACCCTACCACCACGTACAAGTACGATAGAGTGCTCTTGAAGGTTGTGACCCTCACCACCAATATAAGAGATTACTTCGATTCCTGAAGTAAGTCTAACTTTTGCAACTTTTCTCAAAGCCGAGTTTGGTTTTTTAGGTGTAGTTGTGTACACACGAGTACATACACCACGACGCTGTGGACAAGCTTTTAAAGCAGCTGATTTTGATTTTTTTACTACTTTTTTACGCTCTTTACGAATCAATTGATTGATTGTAGGCATAGAATTCCTTTACTTAATTTTTCCAGTAGAATGTAATCCTCTAACATATAGAGAATTATAGACACGGAATACTACAAAAATTCTATTTAAAGTTTGCTTATCTTAAGAAATTATTTAGCTTTGACTTGAATGAGTGTTTCTTTCTTTTGCTTGTTTTTCTCTTCGAGATAGTTTTCTAGTATATTCCTATAATTAAAAATCGATTCAACATACTTCACAGGCTCTTCACCCCGCGCATAACCGTAACGCAATGTATGATAATATTTTTTTTGAGAAAGAAGAGGCAGTACAATTTTAAGATCTCTCCATATATTTGGATTAAGTCCATTTCTTTTCGCTAACTTTCTCGCATCTTTAAGATGCCCCATACCCACATTGTATGCAGCGAGTGCAAATTTAAGACGGTTTTCCCCCTCCACCTCTTGTGGTACTAATTTGATTAGCTGGTTTATATGGCGTGTACCTCCGATGATACTTTCTTTTGGGTTAAGTCTATTTTTTACTCCCAAAAGTTTTGCCGTATGACGTGTAAGCATCATCAGTCCTTGTACACCAGTAAAACTTTTTGCACGTGGATTCCAATGTGATTCCTGATACGAAATAGAAGCGAGCAGTGTCCATGGAATCTCATATTTACGAGAAGCCGATTTAAAATATTTTTCATACTTCGGTAATCTTGTTTTTATCCTTTTATAAAACATTTTAGTATTATAATAGTCAAAGAAGAGTACATAAGAGTAGTAGTGATCTTTGAGTTGTGCCATTTTACCACTTTGGTTGAATCCATTGAGCCATGTGTACATCGATCTTTCAAGCTCTTTTGCATCTTTTGGGAGCAACCATGCTAGCTGCTCGCGATTAGAGATGGAAAAAGCAAGTGCTATCTCTGTAAAATAGCGTAGATTTATAGCGTAGATGTTTGATGCAGCCACAGTACAATCTATCTCGTGATTGGCAACTTTAGCGAGTAATTCCTCAGTTGAATACTCATCTGTAAGGGTAATGTTAAGATCAAAGCCATCATTTTTGAGTGATTGTAATGTTTCACTATAGCTTGTATCACTTCCCACCATAATGTGCAATCCATCAAGATCTTCTACATCACGTGGAAATCTACGAGTACCAAGCATTCCACGGTAACAAATCACTTGTTCTTGTACTTCAAAATAGGATGGTCCAAAATGGAACTCTTTTTCACGTCGTGGTGTTTTGGCAAGTGCTGCGGAGGTGATATAAATGTGTGGATTTTTACTCAACTCTATCGCCTCTTTTACAGTGTGTGCGACTGTAATATTGAGATCTACTCCAAGATAATCGGCATACGATTTGAGCAAATCATACTCAAAACCCTGTTCCCCTTCTGTCCCTATAAAATATGTTGATGGAGAGTTCAGAAGCACAACATTGAGTAATTTTTCTTTTTGTATGGTCTCTAACAGTGTTGATTTTTTAATCCGTTTGCCCGGTGTGTATGCTGAGTGGCTCAGCCATCCAAAGGTAAAAAAAGAAAAAGCAAAAAACACAACTAAAGCGACAGTATATGTTTTATTCATCACAATAGTTTACAATGTGAAACTTATGCAAAGATAAAGCGGTTCACTCCATCATGATATTCATATGCCAGAACTTGATCATGTGCTTTAAGGATAGAATCAACGAGATAGAGTCCTAATCCAAAACTGTTTTTAGAAGGATTTTCTTTTGTAAAAGGTTCAATATAAAACTCAAGTTTATGAGCAAGTCGCTCCCCTTTTGAGTCAAAACAGAGCTCATTGTTTATTATTGCGATGGTAATGTGTTGATTGGTTGAATATTTCATTGCATTATCAATCATATTTTTGATTGCAGTTGTATAAAGTCTATAATTAGCTTCCATTTTAATCTCTGCACTCACTTGTACCGTAACATTTGCACTATCCACCATCGCCATATCTATAGCACCATCAATGATGTCGACAAGACGGTACTCATGAAAGTCACCTTTAGCACTCTCACTTGTCACCTCTTCTATCATTGCAAACTCATTCACAAGTGCTTCAAGACGAGAAAATATAGAGCTAAAACGCTCACGCTGTTTAGGTGAGTCAAGCATTTGTGTTGCTATAGTTCCTTTAGCGATTGGGGTTTTAAGTTCATGCATAATGTTGCGCAAAAAAAGGGTGCGGGATTCTAAAAGCTTCTCTATCTTCTCACGTGTCGCTTCTATCTCGTTTGCAACCATCCCTATCTCGTCACAGGAAGATGTTTTAAAAGACACACTCAAATCACCATTACCAAAACGGGCAATTTTACGTCTCAGTCGAATAAGTGGTCGCAATTTTTGTAAAATAAGAATAAAAGAAAAAACTATTACCGCCAAAGTAACAGAATAGGTGTATAAAACCGCACCGTTTTTATACGGCACAAGTTCATCATCACGAACGACAATATAGCCATTTGGTCCCTCTATTTCAAAATAGATTGTTTTTTTATACTCAAACATCTTAACTCTCATACGGCTGATGGTATTTGTCGTATAGAGTCCTTGTGCACTGAGATGTACAGCGGAGTTGATGTTTTTAAACCCCTCGTCTTTAAGCAGTTTTGCTTTTTTGAGCAGTTTTTTTGCCTGTTTTTCATCTTTGATAATTTGGAGTTTATAGACTGCAAGATTTGCATCGAGCATCACATCGGAGGTCATCTTTTGTTGATGTTCTTTATAGATTTGAACAATAACAGAGTATTTTGTAAAAATATGGTCAATATACTGCCATTTATTGAGTTTATAAAACTCCCAAAACACTGCACTTACACTCACAAGGGTTACGGAGAGTGTAAAAAGTACGGTGATTAAAACAGCATGTTTTTTCATTATTTGAGTAGCTTATATCCTACACCACGAACTGACTCAATGAGTGATTTGTCACCTAATTTATTTCTAATACGCCCCACCATAACATCGATGCTTTTGTTTGAGCTATCTTCGTTAATTGCGTTTACATTATGAATGAGATCTTCGCGTGAAACAACAAGCCCCTGTTTTGCAATCATATATGAAAGTATCCCAAATTCAGCATTAGTAAGGTCGATATTTCGTCCTTTATAGGTGATAGTCATGGTTGACTTGTCACATTTAAAGTCACTCTTATTTTCTGCCTGAGCTTCTGTTTTTGCTTCATATCTACGAAGTACAGAGTGAATACGTGCTTCAAGCTCACGTGGATCATATGGTTTTGGCAGGTAATCATCTGCACCAAGCTCCAGTGCTTTTATCTTGTCTGTCACATCACTGCGTGCAGAGGAGATAATAATAGGAATATCTTGACGTGCACGAATCGCTTCACACACCTCTAACCCATCCATTCCAGGGAGCGTAAGATCGAGTATAACCAAGTCAAAAGGCTCTAACTTTAAGATACTCACTGCTTTAAAAGGATCATCTTCTGTAATCACTTCAAAGTCAAACTGTTGAAGATACTCAGTGAGAATCTCCGCTAATTCTAAATCATCTTCTATCATTAATATTTTTTGCATAATCTAATCCTAACAGAGTTTATTAATATTTTGGTAAACCCTCGTATAAAACTCATGACGAGAGAATGGCTGGACTATAAAATCATCGGCACCGGCACTGAGCAGTGTACTTGTTTGATAACTATTACTCTCATCTGCAAGATAAAGTAAACGAGATATTCCCTTTTCTTCAAATTGTCGAAACTTTTTAACAAAGGCAAGTGTATCCATATAAGGCTCATTATGAGTAAATACAACCAATGCAATATCATTATGCAACGAGAGTTTCTCAAACGCTTCATCATTATTTGCTGCAACTACTACTTTAAAATTATGCAACTGCAGTGTTTGTTTAAGATAACTGCTCTGAATATGAGAATCGCTAAGCACAAGAATAGTATGTCGTTTATTCGCGTGAATCTGTTTGAGTCTTGTGACAACATTTTCAATATTGTTAAACTTGCGTTTAATCACATACTCAACAATTTGAGCCCCTTCAAAAGCATCAAAGAACTCTTCATCAATCTCTTTTGTAAATAAGAGTGGAGCTATATTATGTTTATTAAGCAAGGCGATGATTTCACCATTTGGCGCATCTTTGAGTGTACGCTCTGCTATAGCGTACTCGTAGCGCCTACTTTGAAGCAGTTTTTTTGCCTCTGCATAACTTCCGACAAGCTCATACTCAAAATCTTCCTCTTTATCGAGAAACTCTTTAAAGACACCGCGAACAATGTAACTCTCTTCTATCACTAAAAGCTTTGCCATTTTGTATCCCTATAGATTTGTTCTGCCTATAGTATATCTAAACTATCATATTTGTAATATTATACGCTAAAAATGCCATAACATAGGCTACTATAGAAGTAAAAGCAAAAAGATAAAAGAAATACTTTATATGCCCTGCTTCACGCGTAAAGACAATAGAAGCCGCCAAACATGGCAGATAAATCATCACAACTACAATAAATGCAACAGCAGAAGCAAATGGAATGTTATTTTTTATAATATCTCCAAAAGAATTATCTTCTTGTGTGACATCACTGCCAAGTGAATATAAAACTCCAAGGGTAGAAACAACAACTTCTTTGGCAGCAAGACCCGCTTGAAGTGCTACATTCATTTTCCAATCAAAACCTAAAGGTTCAAAAAGAGGCTCTGAGAATTTTCCAATCTTCCCAAGATAGCTTTGTTCAAGCAGTTTCTCTTGTAATTTATTTTCTAAAAGAAGTTTTTGTGTTGTATCTTGAGTTTGCTCTATTTTTGTTGCAAAACTCTCTTGCAGTTGTGCATTGTGGGGATAATTACTCAAAAACCAAACCAACATAGAAGCACCAGCGATGAAAGTACCCGCTTTTTTGAGATACATCATCGTTTTTGTTACAACCGTATGCCAAATAAGTTTGAATGATGGCAAACGATATTTTGGCATCTCCATAACAAAAGGCTCATCAGCACCTTTAAAGGCGGTAAGTTTTAGCACCTTTGCGGCAATAAGTCCAAGCATTGCACCTGTTACATAGATTGCAAAAAGTACATTTCCCGCCATATCTTCGGCAAAAAATGCACCTGAGAAAAGTACATACACAGGCAGTCGTGCCCCACACGACATAAACCCAATGATAAAAAGTGTAAGGAGCCTGTCTCTGTCGTTTTTGAGTATTCTCGCACTCATGTATGCAGGAATAGAACATCCAAAACCAGTTACAAGTGGTATAAAACTCTGCCCATGCAGCCCAAATTTATGAAAAAATCCATCAAGCAAAAATGCTACACGCGACATATACCCTGTACTCTCTAAAAGTGCAATACCAATAAAAAGAATAATAATGTTTGGCACAAACATCACAACCGCACCAACACCGGCGATAATACCATCAACCACTAAAGAGCGTATCGCATCACTTTGAATTGTAGCACCCACCGTATCACCGAGCCAAACAAAAAACATATCGATATAATCCATCGGAATCGCACCAATCTCAAAGGTGAGCTGAAAAAGCGACCACATAAAAAATAAAAAGATAGGAATTCCAAACACAGGGTGAATGAGGACACTGTCTATCTTCTCTGTGAGTGTTTTTACCTCAACAACTTTTTTTTGTTTCACAACTTCTGCAACAATCCCTCTGTTAAAAGAAGCATATTCTTCAGCAAAAGCCTCTTTGATATCGTCACTGTTATGGTGCAGTTCTATATGTTGTGCAGCTTCGATGAGGATAGGTTGGAGTTCTGTCCAGATTGGGAGGTCATGGAGTTTTTCATACGTTTTTTTATTATTTTTTAAAAGGTTAATAGCAATGTTGCGGTAACTGTTTTCAGATTTGAAACGGTGTTTGTCAATGTACCACACCAAACGTGCTATCTCCTCCTCAACAGGCTCAGAGAAAATCAGTTTTGGTTGTACTTTTTCAGCTTCATACTTTGTAACAACTCTGTCTATGAGCTCTTCTATCCCCATCTTCGTAGCAGCAGATACTTTCACACATGGAATAGCAAGCAATTCACTCATATACTCGGCATCTATTTCTATCCCCTCTTTTTGCGCTTCATCACTCATATTTAACGCAATAATCACTTTTCTACTCATAGTGAGCAGTTCAGCAGTAAGCTGTAAATTTTTTTCTAAGTTTGTAGAATCCACAACATTGATGATAATGTCATAATCCTCCGCACAGAGATAATCATGTGTTACACGCTCTTCTATAGTATAATCTGTAAAAGCGTAGGTTCCAGGTAAATCCACCACTGTAAAATGGTAGTTTTTATAATCAAAAAGCACTTCTGTTTTATCGACTGTTACTCCTGAGAAGTTGCCGACATGAAGGTGTGCGTTTGAGACGGAGTTGATAAGCATACTTTTACCCACATTTGGCTGACCTACAAGTGCTACTTTTATGTGGTTTGCGGTGATGGGGCATACTTTTGTTTCATTGCTCATATTTTATCTACCTCTATCAGTTTTGCTTCTTCTGCACGAAGGGCTAAACGCATTTTGCCTACTTTTATCTCGATAGTGCTCTTGGCTGGAGCGTGCTCTAAGACTTCAAGCTCCACCTCTTTCATAATCCCAAAAGAGATAAGACGCTGTTTGAGGTCTCCCTTTGCTGTTATTTTGATTACTTTCACTCTGCATGCTCTATGGCAGTCCAATAATGTTTTCATAGCCAAATGATAGAGCAATTCTACTTACAGAGCACTTAATGATAATATTTATCATTATTATTTTCTTACTTCTTTTATCTTTTGGTATAATTGCAGCACTAAAACAGACAAGGCATAGTATGAAATTTTTATGGACACCATCATCTCATTTTAATCTTGCAAACCTTTTTACTTTTGTAAACATTACAGCAGGGCTTTTAGCAGTATACTTTATCACGCAAAACAATTTCTTTGTCGCCATCATTTTAGCGTGGATTGGTGGAGCGTTTGATATATTTGATGGTAAAATTGCCCGTAAATACAACTTAAGTAATGAGTTTGGGATCCAACTTGATAGTTTTGCAGACTTTTTGAGTTTTGTGCTTGTTCCTGTCTTTTTGATTTTTCAGGCAGTGTATGCAGCATCACTTTCAGGTGTAAGTCTTATCTTTGCAGCAGTCATCAGTATCTATTATGTTATATCTGGTCTTCGACGTCTTATTCACTTCAACCTCAACGCTGATGCAGGTGAAGTGGAAAAATACTTTACTGGAGTACCAACACCACTTGGTGCGATATTCCTTTGGCTTGTTTATCTAAGCAACGCTTACAATATCATGCCTTCTTATGGTGTTATAGTTCTTATGGCACTTATTGGGTGGAGTCTCAACTCAACACTTAAAGTAAAACATCCATAACTTTTTTTGCATCCTCTTTGAGTTGTTCAAAAAGGGTGTTCATCTGTTCAAAACTCATATCCCCTTTTGCTCCGAACTCTAACTCTTTTGCAACTGCTTGAAGTTGTTTTGCACTAATGTTTGCAGAAGAGCCTTTGATGGTATGTGCATGTAATCTAACTTCATCTCGATTTTGTTCTTCAAGAGCTTTTTGAAGCTTTTCAATCGTTTGCTTCGTCTCAGGAATATACATCTCTATCACTTTTTGTAAAATCTCCTCTGAACCAGCCAATCGACTTAACGCTTCTGCTTTATCCCAAACATCAGTATCTATCTCTGTATCAGCTTGTTCATGTGCCTTTTTTGATGAAGTTTCTTCTTGTGTTGGCGCATCTTCATAGATAACTTCATCATTAAGCAAGTAATGGATAAGTTTTTCTTTCAGTAGTTTCGTATCTATCGGTTTTGCTATATAATCATCCATGCCAGTTACTATACATTTTTCTTTATCACCCTGCATTGCATTTGCTGTCATCGCTATAATAACAACACCTTTATTTTCTTCACCAGCTTTGCCATCTCGAATAAGACCTGTCGCTTTATAACCATCCATGATTGGCATTTGACAATCCATAAATACAAGACTATATGGTTTATTTTCATTGGATGCTTTTTGTATCATCTCTATCGCATCTTTACCATTATTCGCAATCTCTGCACTGAGTCCTAAAGAATCTAAAATTCCATTTGCAACAAGTTGATTTGTAACGTTATCATCCACTAAAAGTATTCTTACATCTTGTGGCCATTTGATTTTGAGAGTGTTATTCTCAGTACTATGTTCTAAAGAGTTTTTAAGCCCTGCAAAATCATCTGAGAGGACATTGAGTGCATTAAAAAGATCACTCGTTGTTGCAGGTTTTGGAAAATACCCATCATAGCCACTTCGTATAAATGTTTCAGTATCACCTCTATTGACTATGGAGGTCATAGCAATGAGCTTAATCCCTTCTAGTTTTGGAGAACTTTTAAACTTTTTACCAAACGCTTCCACATTTTTTGCAATAAGTTGAAAATCTACAAAACACAAATCAAAACTACTATCTAGTTTTGTAATACCATCTTTTAAATTATCGCTAATAACAACTTGTATACCCCAAAGGGTCAATTGTCGCTTCATAACTTTGGCATCTATCTCTTTTGGATTGATAAGCAGAATTTTTTTATCTTTTAATGATATTGGAGGGAGCACGAGTGAGCTTTTTTCTGTTAAACCAACTTGTATCTCTACTCTAAAAACACTCCCCTCTCCCTCGATACTTGTCACATGTACATCACCACCCATTAGATTGCAAAGTTTTTTCACAATGGCAAGACCTAAACCTGTTCCACCATATTTTCTCGTTGTTGAAGCATCCACCTGAGTGAACGAATCAAATAGAGTTTTAATTTTATCGCGTGGAATACCTATGCCTGTATCTTTAACATCAACAACGAACTTCGCTTCTTTGTCATTAAGTGGAATTAGTTTTGCAGAGATAAGAATATAGCCCTCATGGGTAAATTTCACAGCATTTCCAACAAGATTGTTAAGAATTTGACGTATTCTTCCCGGGTCGGAGTTAATCATATTTTGCTCAACACCCACGAGATCTAAAACAATATCAACCCCTTTTTCTTGCGCATGAAAAGCTATAGCTTCGGCAAAATCACCAAGATCTTTACGAATATCAAAATCAATATGTTCTATCTCCATTTTTCCAGCTTCTATTTTGGAAAAATCTAAAATATCATTAATAAGTGCTAAAAGAGCCTTTGCACTGCTTTGTGCTAAATATGCTTGGTGTCTTTGTGATTCATTAAGCTTGGTTTTAAGAAGCAATTCCAACATCCCAATAACACCATTCATCGGTGTACGTATCTCGTGGGACATACTTGCTAAAAACTCCGATTTAGCTTTAACGCTCTCTTGTGCAACCCTATTAGCTTCTTTAAGTTTAGCTTCATCCCTTTTTATATCTTCAATCATTTTTTGAAATACAACACCAAGTTGCCCTATCTCATCATTTGATTCGACACGAACCTCTACACCTCTGTTACCGCGTGCAAAATCTACAGCAGCCTTGGAAAGTTCCCCAAGAGGTTTTACAATATGGCGGGAAAGAAGTAAAGAGATGATGATAATAATTATGCCGATACCAATAAATAGGAGAAAGGCTTCTTTAACAATCTTGTTTGTTACCTCATACACTTTACTCGTTTTAACTTCACTTATAAGTGCCCATTCAACACCGAGTATTTTTACATCTTTATGAATACCATACACATACTCACCAAAAGGGTTCTTGTATAAAATAATTTGCTTTTTATAGTTTTTTATACTTCTATGCCCAGGGACACCATGCACATACTCTTTTCTCCAAAGTTTAAATTGTTTTGTATCTATTTTAAGTTTTAAAATGTCATCTGGAGATTTGTATGAACTTCGCAAATACCCATCAGAGCCTACCAAATAATTATCAAACTGTTGCTCTAGTTTTTTTGAATCAAAAAGATTATAGATTCTATTAAGTCTGAGCTCAACAGCAAAGATTCCTATACGTTTACCAACTTTATTGATAAGAGGTGAGCTTATAAACCCCACCACTTCATCATCGGATGGTTTATAACGCTCAAGATCAGAAAAGTGTAAAAAACCATCATCAAGTGTTTTTTTTACAGTAGTAGCAAAGCGGGTTTTACTATACTTTCCTGTTAATAGATTAGTTCCCAAATCATCATTAGCAGAGGTTGTATAAAGTATACTTCCATCTTCACCAATAAGATAAATACCTTTAATATAATCATAATGGACTAGGAGAGTAAGTATATCAT
>WFQD01000112.1 GCA_015487265.1 Sulfurimonas sp.
ATGGAGTTTATTCACCAAAGCGGTTTTTTTGGAGTAGCCAAAGATAAAACATCACTTGTAACATATTTAAAAAAGTTATTCGGTTGATAAAAATGAGTATAATTTGTATAAATCAACTATAAAAGCTGGATGATAGCGACATTTACAAAAGAAGTGCTAAAATATGAGTATACAAAAACTCAATAAGGATTTGTTATGAATGAATTTGAAATAACCGAAGATTTTAACAATAAAAATATAAATATAGTCGTCATAGGTGTTGGTGGAGGTGGTTCAAATATGGTGGAGTATCTGTTAGATAGTGACATATCAGATAAAGTAAAGCTTATCGCTATTAACACAGATCAACAGGCACTCACATCTTCAAAGATACCCTATAAACTTCAAATAGGTAAAAAGCTTACAAAAGGTAGAGGGGCGGGAATGGATCCTATTATAGGCAGAGAAGCAGCACTTGAAAATTACGATGATATCAAAGCTTTACTATTGGATGTGAAATCGATAAAAAAGAGAGTGTAATTTGACTATAAATGAAAAACTAAGCACATATAAAAATACTAATAATGCCAAAGAGTGGTTTGAAAGTAATTTTGAAAAGATAAAACAACTATTTGAAAATAAAACCCTTAGAGATTTTATATTTGAGCCTTTTAAAGATGTTTTTACAATCAAATCAAACACTATTGATAATGATATATATTCTGTTATAACCCAAGTAGCTATAATAAATGCAGTATTAGCTGGACTTCCTGGACAAATGGGTGTTGGTGTAACTGTATCTATGGCACTTGAAGCTTGGATGGCATATGCAGTAGCTAAACATCTTGGCATAGAGATAAAAAAACCTTCAGATATATTTGAGTATTTTGGTATTATTAGCGGTGTTGGACTAAGTATAATTTTTGGTATAAAACATATAATATCTTTTTTATTCTCTTTATTTTCAATTATACCGATGATAAATCCTCTAATACCTGCAGAACTTGTTATGACTAATCTCATTGGAGTATTGTTTTGGGTGGGATTTGAAGAGGTTAAAAAGGGTGATAATTTTTCAATCCCTCTTAAAACACTTACAAAAATAGTTTCAAGATTAAAAGAGATTACTTCTTATCAATTTAATGTTTTAAAAAATACATTAACTATAGAAAATATAAAAATTATTGGCAAAAGATTTAAACAATGGCTAACAGGTGATTTTGTAAAAGAGCAAAAAGTGCTAAATGGTGAAGTGTTTGCCAATGTTGCTATGGTATATCTTCTAACTGAGCAATATGAAAAGCTTAAAGGCCCACTTGGAGAAACTTTTTTAGAAGCTATAAGGATGAGATGGTCATCTCAACTAGGTGAGGATGCAACTGTTGAAGAGATAGCTGAGAGATTTAGAGAATATTCTCCAGAGCAACTTGAAGGTGCTACAAATACCATCAAAGGAAAAATGTTTGAGATTATGGTTACCAATGCTGAAAATAGTGATAACGATGTATGGAAAGCACAAATGCATGATGATGAAAGCTATCCAGGAAGTGATATTATATTTACAAATACTCAAACAGGAGAACAAATAGAAGTATCTTTAAAAGCAACAAGTGCTGAAAATACACAAATAATCGAACATGCCTTAGATAAATATCCAGATACCCCTATAATGACAACTGATGAAGCAGCTGCAAAATATGTTGATAATGATATGGTATTTGGCTCTGGTATTAAAGATGAGGAGCTTCAAAACATTACAGAAGACAGAATGGATGAATTATTAAACTCTATCCATAAAGTTGATGCAACACATGTTGTAGTTGGTGGTGTTACAGTTGGATTGCTTGCAGCAGCCTGGCCTTTTACAATAGCTTATATGAGAAAAAAGATATCATATCAAAGTTATGAACAAGCACTTGTAAAAATTCTTGGAGATTCAGGTGTAATGCTTGCCTCAAGACTTTCTTATGCTATACTACTTGGCCCTATATTTGCATGGTATCTGCTTGCAAGAGGTGTTGATATGGCTGTAAATAAAGCAACACATATGTATAATGTTAAGAAAGTAGTGGTTGAATATTGATTGTATTGAATAATTTAACAATATGTTTTAACAAATTGATTTCATAAATGTAAATAGTATGGTTTATGTTGATAGTTTCAAAGCTTAGATACTTACAGTTATTTATCAAATATTAACTTTTATTTTTGTATAATGCGAAAAACAAAAGGCTTATTATGTTAGATACTATACAAAACACTTTTTTAAAACAATTATCTAACACATCATTAAAATTTAAAAGATATATGCATACTGATTTAGATATGAATGATAAGCTTATAGGCATACTTGGCTCAAGAGGAGTTGGAAAGACAACTTTTGTTTTGCAGTATCTAAAAGAATTAAAAATCCCATTTGAAAAAAAACTATATTTTAGTGTTGACCATTTTTATGCTCTTAATTATTCACTATATGAAATAGCTGAGGAGTTTAATAAAATTGGAGGTAAAGTCTTAGCTATAGATGCTGTCTCTTATACA
>WFQD01000113.1 GCA_015487265.1 Sulfurimonas sp.
CCAAGAAGCAAGTTTTTGATGCCGTTCACAAGCTCAATAGCCGACCCAGAAAATGTTTGGGATATAAAACCCCTTACGAGGTTTTCGAAGAACTGACTGGCATCAACCAAAAAACTTTACTCGGTTATGCACTTATGACTTGAATTCAGCGGAGTAATCATGCTTAGTGAAGAAAAATTATCTGATATTGAAAAGCAAATAATAGACGAAAAGAAAACTGTAGATTTTGATACACGGGAGTTTACAATTGAATTCTTAGTCCAAAAATATTTAACCGATATTGATAAGGAAGAAAATGACATATTTGTTCCAGAATACCAGCGAGATTTTGTATGGGATGAAGTCCGTCAATCCCGTTTGATAGAGTCGATTACTTTAGGATTGCCGATTCCTATTGTTTTTATGGCCGAAGATGAGAATGGCAGGCTTGAAATCGTTGATGGTTCGCAAAGAATTAGAACAATGGCTGCATTTATTTCAAATGAGCTAACTTTGAAAAAGTTAGAAAAATTGACTGAGCTAAATAACCTTACATTTGATGATTTGCCAAAATCAAGGCAAAAAAAGATAAAAAACACCCCAATTAGAATGATTGTCCTATCTGAATCAGCAACTGAAGATGTAAGAAATGACCTGTTTGAACGTATAAATCGAGGCAGTGATCTATTGCGAAATATGGAAAAAAGAAAAGGAATTTATCTCGGGCCTTTTAATGATTTCATATACAAAGAGTGCGCAAAAAATGAACTTATTGTTAAGCTTGCACCTCTGTCTAAAAGTGTGGTTAATCGTCAAGAACATGAAGAGTTGATTTTAAGGTTTTTTGCATTAATGGATGAATACCCAAAATTTAATACATATGGACGTGGTATAGGTGTCATGTTGGATGAATACATGGAGAAAAAAAATAAGAGCTTTACACTTGATGAAAAAGAAATTAAACAAAGGCAATTTATAGATATGCTCAATTTCGTTAATGAGGTTTTTGAAAATGGATTCTGTAAAAGGAATGGGAGTTCAATAACTCGTATATTTTTCGAGGCTATTTCAGTTGGTGTTCATCTTGCACTACAGGAGAAACCCTCTCTGAACAAATCAAAATTAGATGCGGGTGAATGGTTGAAAGATTATCAGTTTAAACGGTTGATATCAGGTACACATCGAACGCATAGCCCTGACAAGATCAATAAGAGAATAAATTTTGTTAAATCCAAGCTCGTGACTAGATAGGTGCCAAGTTGTTTTCTATTAAAGCAGACTTTGAAGAAAAACGAGACGAAGCAGAACAGCTAATAAATCACATTAACGAAGTTTCAAAGGTGGCTGGAAATATAAATACAGTTTCTATTTTAAAGTCATCATTTATTATACTTTTATATAATGTCGTTGAATCAACCACTGTGCTAGTTTTAGAGAAAGTTCATGACAAAGCATCTAGGCATAATTATGTTGAGTTGTCAGACCATCTTAAAAAACTATTTGTCGAATATTATTTATTTAAAGAAAATCAAAAGAAGCAACAAATAACCTTAAATAATATAATAGAAAGCTCAGTAACATTTCCAATATATACTGAATTTATAAAAAAGGTTAACCTTTTTTCTGGAAATATTGATGCAAGAGAACTAAGTAAAATTATAGGTCGCTATGGAATTGGAAAAATATCTAGCAAGGATAAAGATAAGCTTTTGATTGTTAAAAATAAAAGAAATAAAATTGCTCATGGTGAAATGATGTTTAAAGAATGTTGTAGAAACATGACGATTAGAGAATTAGATGAAATAAAAAAGGCCGTATTTGATGGTTTGTCGCAGATGATCATTATGACTGAGTATTATTTTGACCAAAAACGATATCTCAGCAACTAAGTGCGTATACACTGCTAACCATTAAATGCACTGGACGCAAAAAGACGCGCCAGTAATTTAGGCGTTAGAGAACGATAATTTTAATAAATAATCGTGTTTTATAGGTAGGGGGGGTAAATTTTTTAACCTCAAAATTTTACCCCCCCCCTCAATAAAACAGCTCAACAAATCCTTGCCATATTTTTAAATATCAAAGGCTGAATAAGTGGGGTCAGTGTCGACTTTAATTTAATATAATCAGATGAATACCATTCAGAAGGGCGGGAAGAATTTTTAATCCAAAATATTTCC
>WFQD01000114.1 GCA_015487265.1 Sulfurimonas sp.
GTTGTAAGTTTATGATTAACACTTTGATTATTTTTTGGCATAAAATTTATATCTTTACACCCTATAAATCTAAATATATCTTGTAAAAACTTATTGTTATTTACTTTCAACTCTTCAAACAGTAAAACTTTTACATTTTCCTTCCCAAATACACTATAATACATCTCTATATTTTTAAAGTATTTTAATCTTTCAATTATGTTTTTTGATTCCATTGGATCTAAAAAAAAGTCTTTAAAACTTCTTGTGCCACCTATTTTTATGTATTGACTATATATTGATTCTAGCATAGAAAAAGGTTCTCTTATAACATAGATAATTTTCACATCACCAAATACCTCTTTTAGCCTCTGAGCATTTCTCTTGGCATGTTCACCAGTTATATAGTTTGCTTGAGACAGTGCTTCTCTTGATATGCCCTTTATTTTATCTGTATTAGGAATATTTTTTCTTAGAATTTCTTGTAAACTCTCAGCATCAAAGTCTAAATCCCTACTATCTACAATCTCTCTTAAAACTTTTTGAATATTTTGATTTTTACAATGATCCCCTAAGTATTCAATTTCCGGATGAAAAGGGAATACTACCTCTTGTAAATAAGTTGTTGCAGTTTTATAATCTCCCACATGAATAAAGTCAATAAGTTTTTTATTATCTTTCATTTTCTAAACCATATATTATTGTTTTTGCTTTATTAATATCATATTCCCACCACTTAGATTTCTCTATTTTATCCATTTCTGCATTATCAAATCTATAACGTATGAATTTTGCTGGACTTCCTACAAAGATAGAAAATGGTGGAACATCTTTTGTAACTACTGAATTTGCACCTATTACAGCCCCATTCCCTATCTTCACACCTCTTAAAACAATTACATCTGTTCCTATCCATACATCATTACCAATAATACAAAGCTTTTTCGTTAATTTTTCATAAGCATTCTTATAAAAAATTGAACTTGTAGATATTTTAGTCAAATCATGTTCCCCTGGCCCTATTGATACATTATTTGCAATTGAACAGTATCTCCCAATAGTAGCTTTTGATATATTACAATTTTTGCCGATAAAAGTATAAGATCCAATTTCACAATTATGATCAATAAAAGTACCTTTACCAACATTTATATTTGAGCCAAATTTTATTTTAAATGAAACATCATTACTCTTAATGGTAAGTCTCTTTCTTTTTTTAATAAACCAAAGAATCATTATCCTCAATATCGTTTTCATTTGTTTTTATACCAACATTTTGGCAGTACCATAGTCTGTTTATTCGCACTATCAAAGTCCAATTCATGTGGAAACTTGGTTGCGAACTTTTTTGAAGTAATCCTATCATTCCTTAAAAAAGTCATTTCCATAACAGGTGGTATTTCTATATCTTTATATTTTATAACATCGCAACAATTATTTGGATGATTATGAACTAGTGTATGGGTTTGAAGCAATTTATCAAAAACTCTACTAATCATACTAAACTGATGACGGTTATACAAAAATTGTAATGCATGAAACTCTACTAGTATTATCCTACATCTTTGTAAATTCCTTTGGGATATGGACATGATATTTTCATATTCAAATCCTTCAATATCCATTTGCAATAGTAAATCTCCATCATCACTTATATTACAGCCATCTATCCAGTCATCAAGTGTTATAAAGTTTTCATAACTACTAGCACCTATAAATTTTTTTATAAAGTGCATATTATTTTCCAACTTAGGAAGATCTACAGAATAATCTGCCATAAAAACTTGTATACTTTTATTAAGACAATCATATTCAAATTGATTTACCGTTCCAACACCAGGAGAAAAACAAGCTTCAATACCATCTAAATCATTTGGAACAAGATATCCTCCATTACCTTTAGCACCCATTCTAACTAAATTTTTATCTGTACTTATCGGATAAAGTTTTTTCAACAGATGCTTAATCTCTTCATAGTCAGTTCTAGGGGAAATATACACCCCTAATTTTAAACCTAACTCAAAAATTATCTTCTTTATTAATTGTTTCATTTATTTTTCACTTTTATTAAATATTTATAATAAATCACTATCTCTATACAACAGATCAC
>WFQD01000115.1 GCA_015487265.1 Sulfurimonas sp.
CTCGGAGATGTGTATAAGAGACAGCTTTTAAGACTGTTCAGATCATTTTTAGGAATACTTCCTCCAGCTTTAGCTTGAACGGATGCAGCAAGGCTTGAGAGTTTTGCCGTAGTTTTAGCAGTGAAACTTTTTATATTTTCTTTTGCAAAACCCTTAAAATCTTTTTGGTTTTGCACACTTTTTCTTGTAGGTGTAGTTCTGCTTGCATTTACTCTTTTTACTGTATCTTTTTGTGAAGTTGTTAAATCAACCTTCTTCTCATTTTTTAAAGCCTGTCTATGCTCTTTTCTATTTACTTTTTGAATTGATTTTCTAATTGATAAAACCTTCTCTCTTGCAGTCTGCATTTTTTTCATATCTGCAATTTGAGATTTTAAAGCTTTTGCTTTTTGTGGATTTTTTTCAATTTTCACCTGCTCAGTTCTTTTCTCTATTGCAGTTTTCAATCTATCATCAGAGTTCTTTTCATTAAAGATAGACTCATATGCTTTTGGATACTTCTCTTTAAAGAAATCTTTTTGTTTTTGCAGATCTTTTTCCAAAAGAGTTTTTAGTTCTTTTAAATGCTCAGATTTAGTTTCTCCAAAAGATATAGCTTTTGCTTCACCTTTGATAGTTTCCGTTTTAAAATTTTTATCTAACCACTCTTTATCAACACCTTTATTGACAAGTTGCTTTTTCCCTATTTCTTCTTTTTTATTTTCAACAATATAAGCAAACTTATGCCCAGTTTGAGCCTCCTTGCTTGAGATTAAACCTAATTTTTCTTGTTCATTTGTAGCTTCTTTTATTTTATCTGCAAAAACTTTTGCCATCTCTTTTTGTTCGGGCTTTCTATCTAATCCACCCTCTTGATTTTGAGTACCAAGTTTATATCCATCCATCTCGAAAGTTACATTTTTTTGAGGAAGTTTGTCAAAATACTCTTTTAGCTCTTTAGCATTATCTTTATCGGGGTTTAGCATTACAGCTTTAAAGTCACTCTCAAGTATTGGACGACTACCTTTTTGAGTTTTATCAATAATACCTGATAGCTTATCTTGTTCTCTAAGATTGTATTTTATCTTTTGTATTGTTTTTATTTCCTCTTGAATTTTTTGGTTTTGAGGTTCATTTTTTAGCTGCTCTTTTGCTCTATCAATCTCTTTATCTAATGGATTCTCAAGCTCTTTGAGTTTTGTATATTGTTTGTCAATACTTTTTTGAATATCCTCTCTATTTTGTTCGTTAGACTCAGCTTTTTTAGTCTCATAAGCTTTATCTATTTCTCCCTTAATAACCTCTACTTTCTCTTTGTGCTCTTGAATGTTCTTTTCAAGCCTAGTACCAACTTCTTGGTTTTGTTCTTTTAGTTGATCCAGCAAGTTTACATAAATATTTTTTGTCTCTGTTAGCTTTACATCTGCAATATCTCCAAGTGCTGCTCTAAAATCACTTACTTTTTGAGAGTTTTGCTCAATATAATTATTATAACTCTCAAAACTTCTCTCTGGGGCTTCTCCACCAATTTCTGCTTGTATTTTTTCAACAATTTGGGCTTTATTATCAAGAATTTTATCTTTATAAGCCTCCATGTTATTGTTAATCCATTCCTGGTGTTCTCCGTAGGTACTTAGGGAGGGAGTTTTCATACCAAGAGTTTTGCTCATTTTTGAAATTTGATCTACTTGTCCTTTAGAGGGTTCACCATTTAATTTTAGTTCTGTTGCCTTTGCTTGTTGTTCTTTGAGTTGTTGCTCATAAGTTATGGCATTAAACTTTTGAGACTCTTTAATAATTCTTTCTTTCAATCCATTTATACTCTGTACACTATCATCATTTATACTTGGATCTTGTTTTAAGTCTGTAAAAACAGTAACATCTTCTTTAGCTCTTGTAACTGCAACATAAAAGCTATTTGCCGTTGATGGTGAATTGCTAGGCATATATGCAATTACATTATCTTTTGTCATCCCTTGAGATTTATACTCTGTTACTGCATAGCCACTATCTAAATATGGATATTGAGCAGTATTAAACTGAATTTCTTTGCCACCATCAATTTTTACAGATAGATTTCCATCACTGTCAATTGACTTTATGGTTCCAGTTTGTCCATTTTTAACATCTAAAGTATTGTCATTTTTCCCAAAAACTATCTTTTCACCTTGAGAGAACTCTTTATCAAAGTTATTGAAAGATTGAATATTATCTCCATCTTTTAAAAGATCTATTTTAACTTCTCTACTATTGCCAGCATCAATTGCGATAGTGTTATTTTTATGATCAATATTTTTAATTATTCCTTCACTACCTTGTCTAAGTCCAGGTATATTTTCTTGTATGAATACAGTTTGCCCAGTTTTATAGTTTTCAGACTGCTTTTTTTGAACTCCCATAAGAGAAGTGGATTCTCGAACATTTAACTTGAAGTTCTCTTTGCCTATGTGCCCATCTTCTTTCAATTTCAACTTTATTGCTTCATTGATTGCTTTTCTATCAGCATTTAACCCAGTTACAATTAAAGTGTCTTTATGGTTATCAATTTGCTTCTCAATAAATTTATCCCTTATAGCCTCAACAATAGATGCTTTATCACTAATTTCAACTATTTTTCCAGAATTATCAAGTTTCTCAAAGGCATCTCCAAATTTTTGCTCTTGAAAATCTTTGTTTACATCCCTTAATAACTGAGTTTTTGCACGGACTACCTGATCCATCTGTTCTGTTTTCATGCCCTCCTTTTTAAGCATACTGAATGGATCTCCTGCACTAATTGCTTTTTGCTGTCCTTCATCTCCTATATACACTGTTTTTGTTTCTACACCTAAAGCTTTTGCTTTCTCCTGAAATTTTGCAATGCTTTCTGCATCTTTGGTACCTACAGTTGATGCTTCATCTACTGTTAAAATAATTTGAGAGCCCTGTTTGATATATTTACTTGGAGTAAAATCTTTTCTTGTAAAACTTTCTTGATGTCCTAAAGCATTAATTTTAGCTTTGCTTTCCGATGTTCCAAGGTCACCACCTTTCTCTTTATAAACAGTTTGGTTTGTATATTGTTGTTCCCATTTTAAGATGGATTTAGTATATTTTGATAATGTTATTCCTTTTGTAATTTCACCAGTTTCTTTATCCACTCTATAATTCACATAGACTCTATCTCCACCAGCTTTCCTATCAAAAAATCTAAAAGTTTGATATCTTTCCGTTTCTTTAACTGAACCTAGTTCTTTTGGTTTATTATTTAGATTGAGAATATCTTTAAACAATCCTCTTATTTTTTGCTCTGTTGCATTGATTGCATCATTTAACATTTTATCTGGATCAAAATCAGATTTTTTAACTCCTAATAACTCATTTGTCATTTGATCTAACCTCTGCATTAACATCTGATCATAATCAACTAGTCCATCAGATATACCATTAAGTCCAAGTTTTTGAGCAAGCTCTTGATTCATTCTGTTAAATTCTTCAATAGATTTGACCGCTTTTCCCACCCCTCTAAGCTCTTTTTTGATTAAACTTACAAGTCCACCTTCTTTTTTTTGTTGTTTATCAATATCTTTAAGATATTTTTTAATCTCTTTTTTGTTACTTTGGGTAGTTGATTTTTTAAGCTCATCTATATCAATACCAACTTTTTGAAACTCATTGATAACTCGCATGTTACTCTTCATTATTTTTGAGTACTCTTCCTTGCTAACTACTTTTTTACCAAGGATTTTTTCTTTGTTAGATTCAGTGTTTTCTCTATTTACAAATCTGGACAATGTTTCAGCGTTTAATCCCTCTTTTTCTATTTCTTCAACTGCTTTACCAGTAAAAGCTAAACCATGCAGATGTATATCATCCCCTTTTAAACTGTCTACTGCTTTTAGCATTGTAGTTTTACCAGTACCTGCATAACCTTGGATACCAATAACACTGTCATTTGAAGACAAAATAAAACTTGTTGATTTAGCTTGTCCATCAGTTAGTGGATGCCCACCACTTTTAACTGATTGTTTTGAATAATTTTGTACTTTTTTATCAGCTTCATCTTTTGAAAGTGAATTTTTTAAACTCTCTTGACCATTTTTCATGTTAGATATAATAGTTTTTTCTGATTCAAGCATATGTTGTGTAGAATAAGCATCTTTACCTATTTTAATTGTTTGTTGTTCTCCAAAGGTTTTAAGAGAAGAAGTAGCAAAAGCTTTATCTATATCTTCTCCTCCAAAACCATATTTCATGCCAATTTTTGAGCCAGCACTAATAACATCACCTATTGAAAAAATACTATTATGCTCTGTAAGAGACTCAATAGCCTCCTTTACAACATCTTGAGCTGTAATGCCTTTTTTATTTATTGTCTCTTTTTCACTATTTTTTAGTTGTTCAAACCATTCTTTTCCATATCCCATGGATTCTGCTCTAGTTTTATTATCGGCTCTAGCAGCATTTCTATCAATTTCACCTTTCCACTCTCTTGTTTCAAGATTTGCCATTTGTTTTATTTCAGCTTCACTTGCATTTGGCATTTTTTCTCGTAGGTTTTCACTTGCTTCTAAAATTTGTGCTCTTCTAGGACTAAAAGCTTCAAGCAGCTCTTTATCAACTCCTTTTATTTCCCAAAATCCTTGCTTTGCATCAGTGATTTCAATGTTATAGCCTAACTCTTTATTAATTAACTTTGCAAGTTCTCCTCGATAATGAGCACCCATTGCTAACTGATTTTCAAAAAAAGGTTTTGTTTCTAAGCTTTTCCAAGTTCCATCTTCTTTTTGTGTTAGATTTAAAACTGCTGCATGACCATGAAGAGCTGGAGCTATATGACCATCAACACTTCTTGCTGTATCGTGTGTAAATTTTGCAATTACTAAATTTCCAGTATTCACTTCATGTCGTTCACCATCAATTTGTTCTCGTGTTTTAGCATATTCACGCTCAATAAAATTCAATGAAGTTTCCATGGCCTTTTCGTGCAATGCAACGATTCTACCTGCAAGTTTTTCATCTCCATATGCTTTTGCCATCTCGTATAAAACTGATACAGATTTTGGAGCACTGAAGGTTATATCTTGTCCAGCTCTTTTTCTTTCACCATCTTCATTTAGATCAGATTTTTTAAGTTCAATTAATTGGTTTCCATCTTGATCTCTTCCCATTAATAGATTTTTAAAATCTGTTTGATTAATCTTTCCAACTAATCCAAGAGTTTCAGCCCCTTTACCTTGCCAAACTCCTGAGCCTCCATCTTTAGTGTAATAATTATCTTCAAAATGATATTTTTCCATTGAGCCACTGCTCATAGGTTTACCAAGTGTTACCATAATTATTCTCCTTTTTTGATTTTATAAAGATTTTTAATTTTAGTTTCATAACCATTGATAAGATTTTCAGTAATTACATTAACCTCATGCATATCATTTGGAACTCTTCCTGTGGTCTTTTGAATGATCTCTTCTGCTCTTTTTATGGCAAAAAATCTATATTCTTCCAACTCTTTATTTAGTTGAGTTTCAGTCATTTCTCTCATGGAAATCTCCTTATATTTGTACTTTATGGTATTTTGAAAAATCATAAAGTGTGTTATTTAACTCTCTCATGTACTCAATAATTTGCACGCAAAATTCCTCTGCACTGATATTTGCATTTGCTGCCAACTGTGCATCCTGATATTGTTGTATAAAGTGCTGTAACTGGCTTGAAGTGGTAGCAAACTGATTTATTATCACTTCATCTTCAATAATGATAGGCTCATCTATAAAATCACCAACTTTTGACATGTTTGACTCCTTACTTGTTTTGTTCTCATCACTAAACTTATCTTTGAATTTAATAAGAACTCGATGATAAATGCCATAACTTTGAAGACTGACACTTTCGATATTTGGATCATTTTTCAGATCTGTAAGAATCTGTTTCGTAGGCTGCAAAAAGTTTTGAATCTTTTGCCATATACCTTGTTTGAATAGCATAGTAGCTCCTTGTATTTTGGTTTCGTATATATTCATAATTTCATATAAGAATATGGAGGATATGTATAAAGCGGATGTAAATGAAAATAAAGTCTCAGCGGATGATTTTATAGATGAAAATAGTTATTTGTTGGATGATATAAGCTCCCTTTAGTTTAAGGGGAGTGATGAGAAACAAAAAGACAAGTGGACTCCCTAAAGTGAAGTTAAACAATGAATTTGAAGATGATCCAAAATCTAAATATAATTCATTAAAAGGTTTTGCGAAATATAGGGAGCCCGCATCTCCTTTTAATTACCAAGATGAGCTATATAAGCCACAAAACCCCAAACAAAAACTACTTTCCAAAACAACTGATTTGTAAGCAACATTCCAAACATTTCACCGAATAAAAAGTTTAACATCTTGTACTCCTTAATTTATATACATATATTATAACTATATCTATATAATAAAATCCTTAAATTAAATATATTTATGCTATATTTATAAAAAGTTTTTTGGAATAATTATGAGAATATGGAATAAAATATTTAAAGA
>WFQD01000116.1 GCA_015487265.1 Sulfurimonas sp.
ATATTAGTATGTTTATTATAATATGAGCTTATTTGGTTTTACCAAATAGAGAGTAATCAATGCTATTGACGAAAAAAGTAGAAAATAATAGACATTCGCCGTGAGTTTATAGGCAATAAAACCAAAAACAGTATTCCCTTGAGGAATTAAAAAGAGCAATAATTTGGTATGCTTGGTAATTTTTTCTAATTTTTCTTCCAAAAAACCATTTTTTCTACCATCAACTATATGCCTATGCATGAGCAAATAATAAAGTGTCGGCAATTCTATCAATTTATAAACAATTAAAAAAAGAAGGAAGTCGTCATTATACTTGCCGTTAAAGTAGTTACTTGGAGCAAAAGTAAAATTGTAACTGAAAATAATAGCAATAAGAGAGAGAAACAAAACAATAAGCATCATTTTGACTCTTCTTTTATGAAGGTATGTCACTAAATCAAGCATTTTGGACTAATAAAGGTTTCTTAAAAATGCACCTATAAAAATATTTACACTTCCCAAAAAAATTGCAGCAGGTAATAAATAAGTATTGACTAACCACATACAATCTGTAGCAGCACGATCAGATGCACGACCACATTTTACATTGCGTATTGTATAAAGCATTAAAAGCATATCAAAAACTAAAGCACCCCAAATACTTCCTTTGAGTTTTATAAGCTTAAATGCTGCAACATTTCCCATATCTACTATAAACCCATCAGGATCATAAGCATTGTCAAGATAACCAAATGCCATAAAAAGAGCAGTCACTACAGAGACAAAAATAAAAGGCGATAAAAACATAAAAAACTTTCGAATTACTGCGGCACGATTTTCAAAACGACCCTCTATCGAGAGTTCTTCACTTGTATTGTAACTAATATACCATAATGCAACTAAACCACCAATCCAAACTACAGCACTAAAAACATGCAGAAAAATGATTGTCGTGGGGAAATCAGTCATAACCCCATAGATAAAATCTCGCATAGACCTTCCTAAACATAAATTATTGTAATAATATCGGCTTTATTATTTAAGAAGGCTTAAAAAATAATAATTTTTTATATTCTTGTTCGATTTTCTTTCATAAGGTTTTTAAAATTTTCAAATATATATGCACTCTCTTTTGGTCCAGGGCTTGCTTCTGGATGGTGTTGTACTGAGAAGATTGGTTCATCTTTATATTGTAAACCCTCAATTGTATTATCAAAAAGATTACTATGTGTTACCTCTGCAATTTCTACAATACTATCAGGAACATTATAATTATGATTTTGTGCTGTAATCTCTACTAATCCCGTAGCCTCATTTTTTACTGGATGGTTCCCGCCATGATGACCAAATTTTAATTTATATGTATCATAACCATGAGAAATAGAAAGTAGTTGATGCCCTAAACAAATGCCAAACATCGGTATCTTAGCAGCGATAAGTTTTTTAATCTCTGCTTGCTCTTTTTTCAGCACTAGCGGGTCTCCCGGACCATTAGATAAAAAGACACCATCAATAAGCCCTGCTTGATATTTTTCTATCAAATCTTCTGCCATAAAATCATTAGGAATTACTTCAGCAGCAATACCCGCATTGACAATTTCATTTAAGATATTGCGTTTGACTCCAAAATCGACCACAGCAATTTTCGCTTCCACTTCTGATGCATTTTTATACTCAAATAGTGTATCATCATATGTTGCACTTGTATGAATATATGGCTCTTTCGTGCTCACTTGTTCAATATAATTAATATCTTCAATACGAGGGGCTTCACTTAATTTTTGTGCGAGTGCTGCTTTATCGCTGATTTCTGTAGAGGCTATCATCATCATTGCACCCTCTGAACGAAGCATTTTTGTCAAATATCTTGTATCAATATCGCAAATACCTAAAATATTATGCTCTTTGAGAAAATTTGCAAGGGAATCTTCTGCTCTAAAATTAGAATAATTATCTTGATAATTACGTATAAGCATCCCTTTTGCATGGGCACTTAAGCTCTCCATATCTTGCTTATTGACACCGACATTTCCAATTTCTGGCATTGTAAAGGTTACAAACTGCCCTGCATAAGAGGGATCAGACATAATCTCTTGATACCCACTCATAGAAGTATTGAAAACTAATTCACCAACTGTTGTTCCTTTGGCACCAAAACTATGTGCACTCAAATAAGTCCCGTTTTCTAAATAGATATATACTTTCTCTTTTTGGCTCTGCATAAAACTACTCCATTCCTCTTTTTGTAAGCTCTTCCCTATAGAGTTTTTCAAACAGTATCTCAAACTCATCTGTTCCCGGAATAAACTTGCGCTTATACGAGTGTATTTTCTCCATAACAGCATCTTCTATCTCTGAACTATCTGCCATAAATGCAGTAATAGCATTATAAATAATATTTTTAATACGATTTTCTGTCACATCAAAATGAATAAGATCTTCTTCATACAATTCATCTAAAATTTTATGTGAAATATCTGAATAACGCTCTTCATAGTTTAAAATCACATCAAATTCAGGAGCCAATTTCTTTTTAATCATGAAAAAAAGCTGTCTCTCATCAGCAAGCATGAACTCTATCTCTTCTTCATTGGCTTCACATATTTCATGGACTTTTTCTTCTAAAACCATCTCTTGATTGACACTTGCTGTTAAAACTTTTATAGCTTCATCTGTTACAGCTTCAAGACCCTTTGTCATTGTAACGACACCACTTTTATTGAGTTCAATCGCGATTTTATTGGCGATATGCGGAATACTTTTTGGAGAGAGTTTCATAGCTTAGGACCTTGTTTATTTTATTAAATTAGGACATTTTACTATAAAAAAGGTAAAAGTTTGATTATTCGCTTAAAAGTATCGTGAGCTCTGAGGCTTTTTTTGCATCCATTTTACTTAAAATCTGTCCAACAATTTTTGGTTTTAAAGATTGTAAAATCTCAACAGCATCCTTTGCTTGCATATCTGAGAGTATATTTGCCGATGAGCCTGCTTTCATTTTGGCAAAAGTTTGGGCAATTTTACTCATTTTAGTATCTTGCAGTTTTTTGAGAACTTGTTTATTTTCCTCAAGCATTTTTTTCACTGTTTCACTTTTTTTCGTCAGCTCTGCAAGTTTTTTATCAACCGCTTCTTCTTTTATACTGAGTTTTGCTTTTTTCTCTTTAAGCAGTGCTTCTGTAGCTGTTTTTAAAGCATTTAAAGCCTGTGTTTGCTCATCGATACGCTCTAATTCAACAAGCAATTCGCTCTTTCTCTCTTGAAAAATTTCAGTACATTCAAAAAGCTTCTCACTCTTTTGTAGTCCAAATAGTAAATGCGGGAGTAAAAGAAGTAAAAACATAAATTTCATCTGCTATAAACCTTTTTTACTTTTTCTCTGATGTGTCATAAGGGCTACCTCATCTAATGATTTTGCTTCTTCAAGTTTTTTTGCTTGCATGATTTTTTTTATCTCTTCAAGTTCAAGATAATTAAACTTTTCATACTCTATCATAGACTTTTTGAGTGCTTCTTGTGCTTTTTGCACTTGTTCTTGTGCAAATTGTGCCCACTCTTTGTTATGTTCAATGAGATGGCGTCCAGAATCAAGCAAAGTTCTTGTTTGCAAAAAACTCGACATAAAACCCTTGCTTGGAGTTTCAATGTCTTGCATAGCATTACGAGAGAGTTCAAGTGCCATAAGGGCACTGTTTAAATCTGCATTGGCTCGTTGGACAAGTTGCTCTTTTTTTTGCATTTCACTCTTTTTAATTTTAACAAGTGCACTAAAACGAGTGTTCATCACTTAAAACCTTACTCTTTATAAAATTATAGTATCTTCTCTCTCAGGTGAAGTCGAAATAATTCCTACTTTTGTTTTACTAATTTCTTCGATAATTTTAACATAATCTTGTGCCGATTGTGGTAAATCTTCAAATTTACGAATACCTACGGAGTTATTCCACCCTTGAAATGTTTTATAAATTGGTGTTACATTTTCTAAATCAGCTGGGAGATAATCTATCTCCTTGCCATTATACTCATATGCAACACACACTTTTACCTCATCAAAACCATCTAAAACATCGAGTTTCATAAGAGCGAGTTCATCACAACCATTTAAACGCGATGCATAGCGAGTCGCAACAGCATCAAACCAACCACAACGACGAGCACGTCCCGTAGTTGTTCCAAACTCATGCCCTTGCTCACCCAAACGCTTACCATCTTCACCCAAATCTTCCGATGGAAAAGGACCATTCCCCACACGAGTACAGTAAGCCTTAACAATACCTGTCACTTTTCCAATATCTTTAGGATTAATTCCAAGTCCCGTACACGCTCCTGCACTTACCGTTGCTGAGGATGTCACATAAGGGTATGTTCCATGGTCAATATCTAGCATTGTCCCCTGTGCCCCTTCAAGTAAAACTTTTTTGTTCTCTTCATCAAGTGCTTTCCAAACCATTTGCGTTGTGTCGGTAATAAACGCACCCAATTTTTCTTTGTACTCTCTCAGTTCTGCAAGCAGTGCCTCTTTTGTAGGGGCTTGCAAGTCCATAACATCAAAAATAGGCTTATTGTGTGCAAAATAATCTAAAATACTCTCACAAAGTTGCTCAGGATTTAAAAGTTCACCCACACGATGTCCAATACGGTTGATTTTATCGCTATATGCAGGTCCGATGCCCTTGCCTGTTGTTCCTATGGCTTTATCGCCTTTGAGTTTCTCTTTGGCTTGGTCAATTTGTGCATGGTAAGAGAGATTTAGGTGTGCTTTATCTGAAATGTATAAACGCCCTTCAAGTCCTTCAAACTGCTCCATCTCTTCGATGATAGAAGAGGGTGAAACCACAACACCATTCCCTATAACATTTACCGCTTGAGGGTTTAAAACACCTGAGGGGATAAGGTGCAGTGCATATTTTACACCATCAACCCAAATCGTATGCCCCGCATTATGTCCACCTTGAGAGCGGCATACCATATCATACTTTGTAGCGAGTCTATCGACTATTTTTCCCTTTCCTTCATCACCCCATTGGATTCCAACAATTAAATCTGCTTGCATATTTTTTCCTATTACTTTGTTAATTCTTCACAGAGTGCATCTGTGTATATTGCAAACCCAACGGATGTTAAGTTCTCATTTTTGTATCTACCACCACGAGCAAATACTTCATTTTCTTGAATAACTCGAAAGAAAAGTTCATCATAGTAAAGCATTTTTGCATAGTACAGTGGTGCTATCACTGCGTTTTTACACTCACTCGCCATACATAACTCTTTTATCTTTAAAAGCTCAACCTGAATTACTTCTGGTGCTATGACTATCACTTCATCGATTTGTTCTATGTATTGTAAATAAACCAGTTTCGTGAGCCATTCTACCTGTAAGTTGATAAATTTGTCTATATTTATATGTCTAAAATCATCTATACTTAAAGAGTCAAACATCTGGGCTAAAATTTCTGGAATTTTAATATTGGATATTTGAACCAAAGGCTCTACATTTAATGTATCAAAAATATTTGTTGCTAAACGCAGTACTGAAGATAATTTTTTTTCACCTAAAAACTCCACACCCACTTGATACTGTTCGGTCGTAGGGTAAGAGACAACAGGTTGGATATAAAACCACTTCTTTTGAGAACTGTTTGCACCTAAACGTTTTTCTATGATGCGCACAACATCAATCGTTGAATCTGCACGTAAAGAGAGTGCATTGTTTTTTGCATCATTTACACGAATAAGCTTTTTCTCATCGCCAATGCTTAAATGTTGGTGGTATGAAAATATGGGTGTGACAATCTCCTGAAATCCTTCATCACTTAAGATTTCACTTGCAATATTTTCTATCTTGCGTTTGACTTTTGCAGATTCTCCAAAATAAAGTTTTGAACCATTTGGAATTTCGTGTTCTAATATCATCTAGTTTCCGATTTTAAAAGTAATTTCATTAAATATTTTGTTAGCAGTTCCATCATAGGCACGGCGACCAAGTGTGTCGAGTGCTAATTCTACTGCATTGACAACCCAAGACATCTCATAATCATGGATTAATCCCATTTGGTTGATACGAAAGATTTTCCCTTTTAAGTGATCTTGTCCACCTGCAACATTGACAGCATACACTTCTTTTAAAAGTTTTCTAATCTCACTTGCATTTGCATCATCAATCGTTGTCATTGAACGTGCTGGATTTTTAGGGTATATATGCAGACCTAAAGCTTTTAAAGCCTCTCTTACAGCTTCTGCTCGTAGGGCAGTTCTTTCATAGAGTGCATCCACCCCACCCTGTGCTTCAATCGTCTCTAAAACTTCTAACAGTCCTATGATTAAAGTTGTTGCTGCGGTGTAAGCAGTTGTGTTTTGCTTTTGTTTTTTAATCTCACTTGCAAGGTTTAAGTAGTATCCTTTTCCACTTCCTATCTTCTCTATTGCTGCGTTTGAAAGCCCTAAAAGAGAGAGTCCAGGAGGAAGCATTAATGCCTTTTGGCTTCCCGCTAAAAGTGCATCTATGTTTGTTACATCAATTGCTTCTACACCTACTGCTGTGATACCATCTGCGATAATCATTATCTCAGGGTTGAGTTTTTTTGCAGCTGCAGCAATCGCTTCGACTGAATGGCGAAGTCCCCCAGCACTCTCACTAATCTGAATGGCAATCGCATCAATTTTAGGGTTTTGAGTTAAAGCAGCCTCTACTTCTTCTACTGTTGCAGGGGTATCCCACTCATTTTTTATCTCAACATTATTGAGTCCATGAGCAAGTGCTATTTTACCAAAACGCTCACCAAACTTTCCAGAATTTATACTTAAAAGTGTGTTATGGCAAAGATTTATCACAGCAGCTTCCATAGCACCCGTTCCAGAAGAAGCAAGCATAATAACCTCATCTGTTTTAAAAAGCTTAAAAAGATGTGTGCGTGTTTTTTCAAAAATAGCTTCAAATTCAGGTGTACGATGGTGCATCGTTTCATCGCTCATTGAGTTTCTAACATTTTGTGGAACAGGAGTTGGACCAGGAGTAAAAAGTAACATATAAATTTTCCTACGAGATGAATTCAGTTTTTCAAACCTACTGTTTAAAATAAAACCTCGTATTATATCGAAAATTTCTTATTTTTGCATTCTTGCTGTAATTGTATCGAGTGTTTTAAAAATAGCATCTTCTTGGAATGGTTTGACCATGTACCCATTTGCCCCTTTTTTTATCATCGCTAAAACACTTGCTTTTGAACCTTCTGTTGTTGCCATAACTATACGAGTTTTGTTCCACTCTTTGTTTGCACGCACAGCTTCAACTACTTCAGGACCTGTCATATTTGGCATATTCCAATCAAGTAACATAATATCTACTTTTTTCTGCTTCATAACATCCATCGCTTCATTGCCATCTTCTGCTTCAAATAGATTTAACTCTTTCCACTCTGGTTCTTTAAAATAGCGTTTCATTGTGTTTGATAAAACACGGCGAACAATTTTACTGTCATCAACGATTAATACATTCATACTCTTACTCTTTTTATGGTAATATTTTAATTCGATTAGTTTATCACAGTAAAATATAATTTTTTATTAAATTGTCTTTCAAAAATTTATTTAAGGAACATCATGACTCTATTTGACTCAATTCTTTTAGGTACTATCGAAGGTTTTACCGAGTTTTTACCTATCTCTTCTACTGGGCATCTTATTGTTGCAAGCCATTTTTTAGGCATTGACCAAACAGCGGTTACTAAAGCCTATGAAGTTATCATCCAATTTGCTGCCATTGTCGCTGTTTTTTTTACCTACCGTGACAAATTTACCCCAAGTAAAATAAATCTATGGGTCAAAGTTTTTCTTGCGTTTTTACCTATAGGTGCTTTTGGTTTTGTTTTTTCTCATCAGGTGAAAGCACTCTTTAGCATCAATATTGTTGCTATTATGTTTATTATTGGAGGAATTGTCTTTTTGATTGTAGAAAAATATTTTATTCAAGAGGGCAAGCACTCGACAAATGATGTTGAAGATGTCACACTCAAACAAGCACTTGTCATTGGTTTTGCACAAGTTTTTGCTCTAATCCCGGGAACATCGCGTGCTGGGTCTACTATCATCGGTGCTTTGCTCGTTGGGCTGAGTAGAAAAGCAAGTGCAGAGTTTAGTTTTTTACTTGCGTTTCCTGTCATGAGTGCGGTCACTGCCCATGATATACTCAAACATTACCATGAATTTAGTGATGCAAATCTTCTCAACTTAACCATTGGTTTTCTCGTTGCATTTCTCGTTGCATTTCTCACCATCAAACTCTTTTTAAAGTTTTTAGATACTTTCACTTTTGTTGCGTTTGGAGTCTACCGCATACTTTTTGGGCTTATTCTTCTCGCATTTTTTAACTAAAGTGTTTGAAGCACTTTTTTCACAAGAACAAGTGCTTGTGAACGATGGGAGAGTTTTTTCTTCACATCATTTGGAAGTTCTCCTAATGTTTGTTCATACCCAAGTGGAATAAACATTGGGTCATATCCAAAGCCACCCTCCCCTTTTGCACTGCTGAGTGCTGTTCCATGCATCCAGCCATGCACTGTTCTTTCTTTGTCTTGTGTAACAATAGCGATAGCTGCTGTATAAAACGCAGGAGAACTACTAACCCCTTTTTCTGCAATAGCATGCATAAGTTTATGCAGGTTATCAGTATCACTTGCATCTTCACCTGCATAGCGAGCACTAAAAATACCAGGTTCACCTCCTAAGACATCCACACTGATACCGCTGTCATCTGCGATGACAATGACATCTTTTTCATCAAGAGCATTAAAAACTGCCCGCGCTTTAATGAGTGCATTGGCTTGAAAAGTAGCACCATCTTCAACAATCTCAAATGCATCTATCAATTCTGTGTAAGGAATTACTTCATAATCTTCACATAAATCTTTAATTTCTCTGACTTTTCCTTTATTAGATGTAGCTAAAACTAATTTCATATTTACTTC
>WFQD01000117.1 GCA_015487265.1 Sulfurimonas sp.
ATATACAATAAATCAAATATATAAATATTTAAGAGATTTTAGACAAATCAAATTAAAAAGAATTACTGTATATAAATTTATTCAGCGTAACAAAGACAAAATCCTAAACACTACACAATCATCACAACCGACAAAAGAAGAGATAAAACAGCAGCAGCTGCAGCCATCCACTCCAGTACAAAAGCAACAAGATAAATCTACAAATAAAGCAGCTGCAGAGAAAGAGAAGAAAGAAGATAAATACGCTATTGAAGAAATAGAAGAAGAAAATCCACTTACCTACGAAGAATACTCAAAAGATTATGATGAGGCTATAGAAGTATTAACTCCGGAACAATCAAAACAAACAGGATTTGTTTTTAGAAAAGATGCATGGACTAAAATATCAAAAGAGGAGTTTGAAAGAGCTAAATGGCTTTTAGCTACAAAGCCTATAGCTTTTTATCAAATCAATAAACAAAAAGGAGTTTATTATAAGACGATAAGAAATTTAAAAAACGAATGTATTGAAAAAGGACATGACCTAAGACGGTATCTAGCTTATCTATCTTCACTTAGAAATATAAAAGATGATGAGCCTATAGTTGATTCTCTTGATTTTTTTATTGAGCATGTTATGGATTATGGAAGAAAAAAGAGATAAATAAGAAATTATGTATATAGATAAGAAGATGTAAATCTTCAAATCTTATTTATCTCAGGAGGAAACAATGACAAATCTAGCAGTGGTTAACACTAAAGGCGGTGTTGGTAAAACAACTATAGGTTCAATGATTTTACCTTTGCTTTTTGCAGAAGAAAGAAGAAAAGGCAAATCTATTAGAGTCTACGAAATCGATGACAACAATAAGAGCATATTTGCAGAAAATAGCGTCATTGATTTTCAAACAATCAAGGTAAAAGAGGCGGAGGATATCCTTGATATGGTACAAATGGATATTGACATGGCGGAAAATGTCATAAATATCATCGACTGCGGAGGCGGTAATGATACTGTTGCGGTTTTAAACTATATCAAAGAGATTAAATTACAAGGACTGGCTTATGTCATTCCAACCAATGATGACATAGAACAGCTTAACAATATCAAGCAGACAATCAATTTGATAAGAAGCATTGATAAAAATGCAAAAATTGTACTGGTACTAAATCGTGTTGCAGTAAGTGAAAATCAAAAGATAACTGATGATATTCTAAAAAGACAATTTATTGGATTGTATGGAGATGACAGTCTTGGAATAGATAGAGGGCTTGATGAATTTAAAAAAGAGCTTGCAGGTATAGCAGCAATTCCAAACACTCCTATTTTTGGAATATTAAAAAATCTCAAAAAAACTACAGCAGCAGATAGATATTTAGAAGAGTATAGAACTGTAGATAATATAACCGAAGTTAGGAAAGGATGGATATCCGACGGTAAAGAGGAGTATTTAAAAAGGATGAAAGAGTATCGTATCTCTAAAAAAGTTGTAGATTTGTATGACAATTTAGAAGATTTTAGAAATCTTTTAAAAGGTTTAACAAATGAAACAAAATAACAATACAAATAAGCCTCTCTTTTCAAAGAGAGAGCTTACAGAAGAAGTCATAGATGAAATGCGATACATTGAAGATACCCTTTTACCAAAACTTGAAAGCTTGCTTGAAAGAGCAGAGCAGCTTAATCAAAACATAGAAAAACGAATAGAGTATGCCTTAGAAAACAATCCGCATGGCATTGATTTTAAATATGATGTACGCTTTGTAAAGTATGCGTTATTGACAGACCTTGAAACTATCAAGGATGTTTTACATGTTGCACGAAAACTTGATGATAGAGATTTTATTGTTTGGGTTTTTAATCAAGTAAATATGATAAAACCGGAGTGGAGTAAAGATTTAAAGTTGGGCAGTGTACCATTTATGAAAGAAAATGATGACGCCATGAGGAAGTTTAACGAAATTTCAAGCAAAACTATCAAAGAGAGATATCCAAAGGCAGCGGAGTAAAATTATGTATATAAGTAAGAGAGGATTTAATCCTCTCAAATTCAAATCAAAAGGAGGAATGAAATGAGAAAAGTGGTTTTAATGATTTTATCATTATTCGTTTTAAGTGTAGGTGTAAATGCGGCGGGAACTTCAAATTTTAATGATGTTTGGCACTCAAAAAAGGTAATCAATAAGATTAAAAAGAGTATCCAAATATTAAAAAATGACCCAGAAGCCCCATGGAAATCTGATTTTAAAAAGCATAGGGTAGATATTGGAATTAGATTATTAGCAGAGACTAAAGTATATGGCAACTATCTTGAAACAAGATACGGTAAATTGCAAAATACTATTATAAATCTACAATTACCAACAGGAATTATAAGTAGCAATTTAACATGGCACTCATTGCTTTATAATGCAGATAAGTATTTGCAATCTTCAAGAGATGCATATGAGTATTATTATAGGACATATCAACTTTTTTCCTTGAGATTATTTTTAAGAGGAGACATAAATCCTGTTTGTAAAGGTGAAACAGAAAGTGGATTGACAATTGACTTTGTAAATATTTATTTTACTGATAGTAGATTTTGGCGAGGCTATGAAAAAGATAATATATACAATATTACATCAATTTACGGTGCCGGCTCAAATCCAAATTTTAAAAGAAAAGCATACTTTAATTTCATTCTCTTTGTAGGAACAATGTTGAATGATTTGGGCAACAAAACATATGCAAAAAAATATTTTAGCAAATATGAAAGAGACTGGGCTAAAATGAGAAACTTGTTAAATCAATTAAAAGAGGAGGACAATCAAAAATGAGAAAGTTACTGATAATAATAGCACTGTTTGCTATTTCTTTAAGTGCGGAGCCACTTACAAAGTATGAAAAAAATCTTGAATATAATGGCATACTTAAAAATTTGAATATGTTTGTTAAAACAAAAAATCCTGAGTATATAAAAAAGGCATATGCTGCAAAAATCAAATTGCTTGATATTATCGATAAAAAAAGAGATAGCAAACAACATCAAAAAGTAAAAAAGATAATTTTACAACTACCAGTATTTTTGCAGTATTGTGTTGCCGGTATGGTATATAATGATAGAGATATGC
>WFQD01000118.1 GCA_015487265.1 Sulfurimonas sp.
AATGAATATTGTCTATTTTTGAATGCAAAAAATGTAACGAAGAATGGCTTTAAATTTAATCAAAAAAAATTTATCACAAAAGAAAAAGACGAATTACTTAGGAAAGGAAAAGTAAAAAGAGAAGATTTAATTATTACAACAAGAGGAACAATCGGAAATGTATCAATATATGATAGTTCTATTGACTTTAAAAATGTAAGAATCAATAGTGGTATGGCAATAATAAGAATAAAGGATATGGATATTGTATATAATAGATTTATATATAAATATTTATCTTCTCCACAGTTTTTAAATTATTTAGATGATGTACAGAGTGGAAGTGCTGTACCACAAATTACAATAAAAAATTTAAAGGAATCATTTTTTGCTATTCCTCCTCTAAATATCCAACAAAAAACAGTAGCTTATTTAGATGAAGTTTCTGAAAAAATAGAAAAACTAAAACAAGTTCAAAAAGAAAAAATGCAAAGTCTAGTAGCACTAAAAGCTTCCATCTTAGACCAAGCATTTAAAGGAAAATTATAATGAAATCATCAAACATCAAACACTCAGGATTTACACTCGCAAAAGGGAAAAGCTTAACAGGCGATGATTTTTATGATGTGAAAAATATTAACAATTTGACAGTTGCCATAGTGTGTGATGGTGTTGGGGGTGCTGATGAAGGGGCTGAGGCAGCAAAACGCACCGTTCAGTACTTGATGAATAACTTAAAAAAGCGTCCAAAAACTTGGAGTATTGAAAAATCTATTTTGACATTTATTAAGTCTATTAATGAGATTTTATATAAAGAGTCCCAAATTAATTATGAACGCAGTGAACTTGTAACGACCTTGGCTATGGTTGTTATTGAGGGGAATCGTTTGTATGGTGCGAATGTTGGAGATAGTAGAGTCTATTTACAACGTGAAAATAAACTCAATCAACTCTCACAAGACCATGCGATGGAAGAAGCAGGGTATGAAAATGTACTCACACAAGCCATAGGGATTGATATAAATGTAGCTCCATACTATTTTGAAAACAGTGTTGAGCGAGAGGATAAAATTCTTCTTTGTAGTGATGGACTCTATAATGTTATGAGTGAAGAAAATCTCAGAAGTGGCATTGCCTTAGGGGCACATGCTTTGGTGAAAAAAGCTTCTAAAGTGATGGAAGATGACTTGCCTGATGATACGACTGCTATTGTATTGGAAATTTTAGATGCTTGTGAATTAGAAAATTTAAAACAGCAAAATCTTCCTATACCTGAAACTTTGAAGCAGGGTGAAACTATAGATGGTTATACACTCATAAAACCTTTGGTACAAAATGAAAGAACATGGCTAGCTCATAAAAAAACAAAAGATTATGTTGTGAAGTTTGCTCCTAAAGAGGCTATAGAAGATACAGTAGTACTTGACCTTTTTGTAAAAGAGGCTTGGAATGCAAAAAGACTCAAAGCAGATTTTTTCCCAAAAGCTGTTATTCCTAAAAACAGAACACAACGCTACTATGTGATGCAACTTTTTGAGGGTGAAGATTTGCAAAAGTATCTTTCGCATAAAAAACTCACCATAGATGGAGGGGTTGAGTTAGGGAAAAATCTTCTTAAAATGTCACAATATCTCCTTAAATATGACCTTGTCCATGGTGATATAAAACCTGACAATATTATGCTACAAGAGGATGAAAATGAAAATATAGCCTATAAAATCATCGATTTTGGGAGTATTACAGAGATATTTTCTAACAACACCCGAGCAGGCACACCAAGTTTTTTATCGCCTGAGCGATTTAGTGGTGAGGCGATTAGTGAGAGTAGTGAGATTTTTTCTGTAGGTGTTACACTCTATCTCTCATTAACAGGAAAATACCCTTATGGAGAGATAGAGCCTTTTCAAAATCCTCTTTTTAAAACAGCAAAAAAGCCAAGTTATTACAACAAAAATATTCCTGATTGGCTGGATAGTGTTATATTAAGGGCTATTGCTATAGAAAAAGAACAACGTTATGAACACTACTCAGAGATGAGTTATGAACTCCAATACCCTCAAAAAGTCAAACCTTATTTTTCAAAAAACAGTACATTTTTAGAAAGAAACCCTGTCCTTTTTTATAGAATAGGCTTTACAATTATGACACTTTTAAATTTCATACTTTTACTCTGGATTGGCTATAATAGCTAGTCTCATTTTGCAATAGTTGTATATTTTTTATACAACTAAATGCATATTTTTCACTGCATTTTATTTATAATGGCATCATCAAAAATATATTTACTACGAATAAAATAAGGATACTATATGGCAGGATTTAAAGCATTAAAAGGGCAAGGACATGCACCGACGCTGTTTATGGCTTTTTTATATTTCGATATGAGTTTTATGGTGTGGACAATGCTTGGTCCACTCGCTACAGAGATAGGAGAGGCTTTAGCCCAAAACGGATTTATCATTACAGCAGGTCAAAAAGCAACACTACTCTCTTTACCAATTTTATCAGGGGCATTGTTAAGAATTGTACTCGGCTTTGGTGTCGATAAATTAGGGGCAAAAATGACAGCACTTATAGCTCAGTCTGTTGTTATTACAGCTTTGGTGACTGCTTATTTACAAGGGAATTCTATTACATATGATACGCTTCTTTTAGTAGCACTCGGTCTTGGATTTGCAGGAGCTTCTTTTGCTGTGGCACTGCCTCAGGCTGGACAATGGTACCCACCAAAACTCCAAGGTGTTGTACTTGGCATTGCCGGTGCTGGAAATATTGGTGTTGTGTTAGATTTTATGTTTGCTCCTAAAATAGCGGAACTTTGGGGATGGGAGTCTGTTTTTGGTGTTGGTGCAACGATGGCAATTTTAGTATTTATTGCTTATGCATTTTTAGCGAAAAATGCTCCAGAATCAGTCTATAAGGCAAACCCTAAAAGAGTAAAAGATTATTTGAAATTACTCCGCGATAAAGACACTTGGTGGTTTAACCTCTTTTATGCGGTGAGTTTTGGCGGCTTTGTTGGTTTTGCAGGCTATATGAAAGTCTATCTTATGAACACTTATCAAGCAGATATGTCAGCATTTGGTTTAAATACTTTCAATGAAGCAAATGTAAAAGTAATCGCAGGGTATTTTGGAGCGATTACAATCTTTGCAGGTGCAGTACTTCGCCCTGTAGGTGGGGGAATTGCCGATAAACTTGGGGGGATTAAGTCTCTTTATATTTTCTTTGGCATCGTCGCACTTTTAGCTATTTTAAATGCTTCTGTGAAACTGCCATTTGCTGTAGCAATTTTGGTACTTTTTTTAATCATGGCTAATCTTGGCATGGCAAATGGTGCAGTGTTTCAGCTTGTACCACAGCGTTTTGGAAAAGATATTGGGATTATGACAGGTATTATTGGTGCTGCTGGTGGGCTTGGTGGTACTGCACTTATTAAAACACTTGGTTGGTCTAAGGGTGCATTTGATGGTTACTCTGCCGGTTTTATGATATTTGCTGTTGTAGTTTTAGTGGCTTTAAGTGGCATCTCTTTAGTAAAAACGAGATGGAGAACCACTTGGGGTGTGCAAGCAGGCGGTAGAATTTAATGATGCCATATAAAACTTTACCTATTATTTTAAAAGATATGAAAATCCTCCTCATTGGAGGGGGTAAAGTCGCACTGCAAAAAGCGGAAGTAATGCAAAGAAATGGGGTAAATTTTGCTATAGTTTCAAAAGAATTTATCCCTGAGTTTCAAAGCATTACGGCACAAAAACAAATAAAAGAGTTTGCAGTTTCAGATGTAAACTCTTTTTTTATTGTTGTCGATGCAACAGGCTCAAAAGAGCTGATGCAAAGACTTTTAGAACATAAACATACACATAATTTTTTATATAATTGTGTTGATGTTCCAGAAGTTTGCGATTTCTTTTTTGCTGCACTTGTTGAGTATGGCTCAGTCAAGGTGGCAGTCTCCTCTTCAGGAGCAAGCCCGACACTGGCAAAAGCATTAAGAGATAAGATAAAACGAGATTTACCAAAAAATTTAGCACTTTTAAATGAAGATTTACAGAGTAAAAGAACGCAAGGAATTATAAATATGCAAGAAGCAAAAATAGCCACAAATAAACTACTAGGAAAGGTTTACTTAGTGGGCTGTGGTACAGGAGATGTAGAACTCTTAACCATGAAAGCCTACAAACTTATAAAGAGTGTAGATGTCGTCTTTTTAGATCATCTGATTGCACAAGAGATTATAGATATTATTCCACAAGAAACGCAACAAATCTTTGTAGGCAAGCAAAAAGGTTTTCACTCTATAAAACAAGAAGAAATCAATGCCCAGCTCAAAGAGTTTGCACAAAAAGGGCTCACTGTCGCAAGACTCAAAAGTGGTGACCCTTATGTTTTTGGTCGCGGAAGCGAAGAGGCACTCTCTATGGTGGAAGCGGGTATAACTGTAGAAGTTGTGCCGGGAATATCTTCAGCTATTGCAGGGCCTCTTTTAGCAGGAATTGCCCCAACAGCAAGAGGCTATGCGACAAATATGTCTATTGTTTCAGCCCATTTAGCAGGAAACCGTGTAAACTTGGAGTGGATTCCCATGTTGAAGTACAACAATCACACAGTGGTTGTGTTAATGGGTATTTCAAGAGCACGCGAGATTAGAAAATGTGCACAAAATATCGGGGTAGATATGCAAAAGAGTGTCGCCGTCATCTCCAATGCCTCAAGAAGTAACCAAAGTGTGCTCACAGGAACACTTGCAGAGTTAGATGCACTCTGTAAAGATGCTCTGCGACCAGCCTTGATTGTTATAGGCGATGTTGTGAACCTCCACGATAAATTACCAAAATATGAATATTTACAAGATTAAAAAAGAGGAAAAATAGCTATGCAAATTTTAGAAGAAGCAAAACTCGCAAGAAGTAAAAAAGTCAATAAAATAGAAAAAACAAAAGATATTAAATCTCCGATGGAGGCTTATGAAGCCATAGAAAAATATGCAAAAGAGGGCTATGACTCTATTCCCCAAGAAGATAAAAAGTACTTTTTAAAATGCTTTGGAATTTATGATAAAGATGGACTTACACCAAAACAGTTTATGATGCGTGTGCGTGTAGCAGGAGGACACCTCAGTGCACTGCAAGCCAAAACACTTGGAGAGATTGCACAAAAGTATGGGCAAGATTATATTGATATTACCACACGTTCACAGGTAGAATTTCGTTATCTTCACATAGAAGATATGCCTGCGATATTACAAGCACTCAAAGCAGTGGAATTAAACTCATACCAAACAGGTGTCGATAACTTTAGAAATATTGTTACAGACCCGCTTGATGCTTTGGGTTTTGATAACATCTTGCCATCTTATAATCTTTTGTTGAAAATTCAAGAAAAATTTCTTTTTAATCCTGAATGGATTTCTACACTGCCTCGAAAATTCAATACCGCTATTACAGGCTCAACGGCGAACAGATGTAATGTTTTTGGACATGATTGCTCCTTTGTGCTTGCACAAAAAAATGGACGCTATGGGTACAATATGTACCTTGGTGGTCGTGTAGGCATGATTGCAAAGAGTGCCGATATATTTTTAGTCTCTGAGAGTGAAGTGCTTGCGGCTTATGATGCCATCATTAGTATTTTTAAAAAATATGGTTTTCGTGATAATCGCAACAAAAATAGACTCCATTTTCTTATTGATGCGGTTGGTATGGAAGCTATTTCTGCAGCTATTCGTGAAACAGCAGGCATTGACTTTGCAAGTGCGGGAGATACCTTGACAATTGCCAATGCACATGACACACAGCATGGACTTGTGCAGCTTAAAGATGCTAGTTTTGCAGTGCAAGTTGTTGTGCCATCAGGCATTTTTAGTGGAAGTGCACTGCTTAAAGCGGCTGCATTGAGTGAGGCATTTGGAAGTTCAGAGTTGCGTTTTAGTGTGGAACAAAATCTCTATATTATGGGTGTTACTGATCCAGAGAAACTTTTAGCAGATGATTTTTTCAAAGAGTATAAAAATGTGAATTCTCCTTACTTTAACAACCTTATTGCTTGTGCAGGAACAGAGCATTGTAGTTTTGGTGTTATTGAAAATAAACGCGATGCTATTGCACTCTCTGAGTACTTAACAAACGCGGTACCTTTGGATGAAGGTCGCATACGACTCTACTGGTCAGCCTGTGTAAAAGGGTGTGGTACACATGAAATTGCCGATATTGGTTTTGAGGGTTGTAAAGCAAAAGTAGATGGTAAAACAGAAGATGGTGTGCACATAACACTTGGTGGAAAGATTGTGAGTGAAGGGCAAAATGGTTATACAGTTTTAAAATCTACTCCTCTGCGTTTTGCTCATTTTTATGTAGAGACACTTGCTTTAGAGTATAAAAAACTTCGAGAGAAACAAGAATCGTTTGAAGCTTTCAATGAGCGAGTACTTGTGGAGTATTCTCCTGCTTATATCGGTTTTTACATGAAGTTGCAAGCGTATTTGAGAGCGAAAGATATAAGCGTTGATTTAGATATAAACGCAGTGAACAAGACAGGAAAAAATGAAGAGTTTGAAATATTTGAACTTGGTCGTAAGCTCTATTACCAACTCACAAAAGAGGAAGCATACCCTGCTTACAGTCGATTTACAAATGAAAATAAAAGAGATAAACTTGTAGATGCTCGAAAAATTAAGCCAGATATTGATGCAAATATAGCAGATATGTTACTCAGAATGCTAGAAGAAGAGACAAAACGTGCAGTTGTTTTTTCAGAACTTGATGTATTTGTTCGTTTGGGTGTGTAATATGCAAAAAATATTCCTTGCAGTTTGCCTGCTGACAGTAACACTTTTTGCAAATTCTGACTCACAAACACCCAAAGATGTAAAGAACAAAGAGGGGAGTCGTACTTCTTTATGGTCGCATGATAAGAGTCAATGGGGTGCATCTGTGAAGAAAAAAATGCATAAAATACAAGAAAATAATCTCAGATGTGGTGCACAAAAGTGTGGGGTATCAATGCCTACAAGTAGTAAATGCGGTGCAGTGAAGATACCAACACATTAAAGGTGTACCCTAAAGTGTAAGGCGAATTCCTACAGGGCAGTGGTCTGAGCCTTCTATATAATCAAGTATAAAGGCATCTTCTAAGTTCTCAGCCAAATCTTCACTGATAAAAAAGTAATCAATTCTCCAGCCAACATTTTTAAGTCTTGCACTTGAGCGGTAGCTCCACCAGCTGTATCTCTCAGCTTCATCGCCATTGACATAACGAAAAGTATCGATGTATCCATGTGCTAAAAGCTTGTCAATCCATGCTCGCTCAATCGGTAAAAAACCACTTGTTTTCGCATTTGCTTTTGGATTTTTGAGGTCTATTTCTCTATGGGCAGTATTGACATCTCCGCAGATAATGATACTTTTGCCTTCTTCTCTCAGTAGCTCACAGTGTGTGAGTAAATCATCATAAAACTTCATTTTATATGCAAGACGCTCATCATCTTTTTGCCCATTTGGAAAGTAGATATTAAAGAGGACAATATCATCATAATGTGTTTCAATAATGCGCCCTTCATGCAGGGTGTCAATATGATGGTCATTTGCCATATAATCACTTGTGAGTGTACTAAAAGTTGCTGTGCCACTATAGCCTTTTTTATCGGCTGAGTTTATATGAAGTTCTTCATACTCTTTTTCAAATAAATTGTCGGGAATTTGCTGGGGAAGGGCTTTGATTTCTTGCAGGCATAAAATGTCGGGTTCTCTCTCATCGACCCATTTTAAAGCTTCTTTGGTGCCAACGGCACGAATACCATTGACATTCCAAGAAATTATTTCGATTGAATCAGACACGAAAGATTAAACGAAGTTTACAGACTCAACATGGTGTTTGAGACCGAGTTCTTCTTTGCTACAACCAAGCGCAAGACCAATCATCTGTTGCATATGGAGTACTGGAAGGGCTACTTCACGACCAATCTCTTTTGAAAGATGCCCTGTTTGTGTGTCGAGTTTGAGATGACAAAGTGGACATGGTGTAACCATCCAGTCAGCATTTCCATCCATCGCTCCAGCGACTGCATTTCCTGCAAGGATTGCAGAAGTTTTTGGTGCTTGGAGTTCAACATGGAAACCACAACATTTATTTTTCTCTTCATAATCCACGGTCTCACCACCACAAGCAATGATTAAATCATCGAGTGAAGTAGGGTTGTATGGATTCTCCGGTGAATTATGTGTCTCATTTTGTAGTTCTGAAGGACGGATATTATGACACCCATAAAAAGGAGCAATGTTAAATTGGCTTAAAGGGGTAACGACCATCTCTTTAACTTTATCAAGTCCAATATCATCAATAATTGCATATAAAAAGTGTGTAATTTCAGAAGTACCTTTGTACTCTAAACCAACTTCTTCTAGTTTTTCATTGACACGTGCTTTGAGTTCCGCATTGTTATCGAGACGATGCTTTGTCATTGCAGTATTAAGCTGACAAGTATTACAAATAGTAACCATTGTAAGACCATGCTTTTCAGCATAAGCGATATTTCTTGCATTTAAAACTAATGATAAAAAGTCATCATAATCTTGTAAGTGAGAAGCACCACAACATGAAGCTTCTACCAACTCTACAAGTTCTATTCCTAATTTTTCTGCAACTGCCATTGTGGACATATACTGTTCTGGAGTACTCTGTTTTGCAGTACAGCCTGTGAAAAGTGCGTATTTTAATTTACTCATATTTTTTCCTTAACTCTAAAACTTTGCAGTTGATGAAGATTTTACTAGTTTTTGAATCTCATCAAGATTTTCTGATTTTACAATACCCCATGGAGGTACAATTTTGCCTTTTTTCAACATATTTAAAGCCAATGGAATGTGCTTGACAACAGCTGCACGTTCAGAGTAGAGCACCATACCACCCTCATCAAGAACTCCGAATTTTTCAATAGATTTTTTAAAGCCTACTGCATGGCGTGTTGCCACATTGGAAGTTGCGACATTCTCTTTGAAAAGCATTTGGTGGAGTGATGTAATTTTCTCGATTGGGTTAATATCTTTAGGACATGCTTCTGCACACTCAAAACATTTGACACAATCCCAAACCCCTTGGTTTGTTTGATGGACTGCTTCGAGTCTCTCTGTTCCAATTTCATCACGAACATCTGCTTCAAAACGATATGCTGCAGCAAATGCAGCAGGTCCAAAGAACTCTTCATTGACTTCAACAACCGGACAAGAGTAGTGACATGCACCACATTGAATACATAAATCAGCATCATTGATTGCCTCAGCATCTTCAGGAGAAACCAAGTTTTCAAGTGTTGGTGTTTCATCAACATCTGTGACAACATATGGTGTAACATCTGCATGTTTCTCCCAGAAATCACTTTTGTCAATAATCATATCTTTAACAGCTCTCTTTTTGCTTTGTGGCTCTATAGTGAGTTCATTGCCAAAGAGTTCTATCATATCTGTCATGCTCTCTTTACAAGCAAGTGTTGCACGACCATTGACTTTGATAGCACAAGCACCACAGATACCATGACGGCAAGATCTTCTATAGGAAAAACTTCCATCATGTTCCCATTTGATACGGTTTAAAATGTCAAGGACAACTTCTTCTGAAGTCACTTCCATACTGTAATCTTCATAATATGGAAGATAATCTTCATCAGCATTAAAACGAAATACTTTAAAGTTTACTTGTTGTTTCGTGATTTTATGTTCTGTACTCATAAGTTCTCCTTAGTATGTTCTAGCTTTAAGTTCATGTTTACCAAGAACAACATCCATGTAGTCAAGTGAAATATCACCATTTTCATCCATATAAGCCATCGTATGTTTCAGGAAGTTTTCATCATCACGTGTGTCAAAATCTTCTCTATAGTGTGCCCCACGACTCTCATTTCTTGCAATTGCACTCTCAACGATGAAAAGTGAGTAGTCAAGCATATGACCAAACTCTAAAGCTTCTTGGAGTTCTGTGTTGAAAACTTTGGATTTATCTTTGATACGGATATTTTTAAAGCGCTTACGTAACTCTTTAATGGTATCGATAGCGATTTGTAAAGTCTCTTTTGTTCTAAATGCCCCTGCGTTTGCAGTCATACATTGTTGTAACTCTTCACGAAGTACTGGAACTGATTCATTTCCATTATTACTTAAGAACCACTCTACCTCTTTGAGTGCTGTTTGTGCATCTTCTGGTGTGGCTACTCTGAGTTGTATTTCATCTATCTCTTTAACCATTGTTTTTCCAACAAAACGACCAAAAAGAAGAGCTTCAAGGACAGAGTTCGCACCAAGACGGTTCGCTCCATGCACAGAGACACAAGAACACTCACCCGCAGCATAAAAACCTTCTACAAGTTCATCATTGTTTTTGCGAACATTTCCTGCGATGTTTACAGGGATACCACCCATAGAGTAGTGTGCTGTTGCCGAGATAAGAATAGGCTCTTTAATCATGTCAAGCCCTAAAAATGTAATAGCAAGTTCACGAAGTTCAGGAAGTTTTGTCATAATCAAATCTTATCCTAAGTGTGTGACATCAATGTAAACTGCATCTTTTCTTGGTCCAACACCACGACCTTCACGGATTTCATTTAAAATAGCACGAGCAACAACATCACGAGAAGCGAGTTCAAGTGCATTTGGTGCATATTTTTCCATGAAACGCTCACCCTTAGAGTTGAAAAGGCGTCCCCCTTCACCACGAGCAGCTTCTGAGATGAGAACACCATTTCCTGAAAGCCCTGATGGGTGAAACTGAACAAATTCCATATCTTCTAAAGGAAGAC